>DXBX01000021.1 GCA_019116285.1 Candidatus Bacteroides merdigallinarum | reverse complement strand
TCCAACCACGTGCAGATGTCCTACTACTTCCTGTTCGTCATGCTCTTCCTGGCCATTGCCTACGGTGTGCAGGCCTGGCGCGAACACAAGATGCCGCAGTTTGTCCGCGCCACGGGCGTGCTCGTCATCGCCGGACTGGTGGGCGTGGCCATCAACCTCTCGAACCTCTATCACACCTATACGTATAGCAAGGAGACCATGCGCGGCCCCAGCGAGCTGACGCACGACACCCACGACCAGCAGGCCAACGCCAGCGGCGGGCTGAACCGCGACTATATCACGCAGTGGAGCTACGGCATCGGCGAGACGTGGACGCTGCTGGTGCCCAACTACAAGGGCGGTGCCTCCGTCCCCCTGGCCCAGAACGAGACGGCGATGGAGAAAGCCGACCCGCGCTATGCCGGACTGTACCGCTCGCTGACGCAGTACTTCGGCGAGCAACCCATGACGGCGGGACCCGTCTACGTGGGCGCGTTTGTGCTCTTCCTCTTCCTGCTGGGCTGCTTCATGGTGAAGGGGCCGCTGAAGTGGGCCTTGGTGGCCGCCACGGTGCTGTCCATCCTGTTGTCGTGGGGCAAGAACATGATGTGGCTGACGGACCTCTTCATCGACTACGTGCCGATGTACGACAAGTTCCGCGCCGTGTCGTCCATCCTAGTCATCGCCGAGTTCACCATCCCCTGGCTGGCCATCCTCGCCTTGGTGAAGCTGATGCAAGAGCCCGCGCTGCTGCGCCGCCACCTCCGGGGCGTGGCCGTCAGCCTGGTGCTCACGGCGGGCGTGGCGCTGTGGATGGCCGTTCCCGGCGGCACGCCGTCGCCCTCGGACTACGTGTCCACGCAGGAGATGGCGATGCTGCAAGGCGCTGCCAATCAAGGCTACCTGCCTGCCGAGGAGCTGCCCGGCATCCTGGCCAACGTGTCCGAGATGCGCGCCGCGCTGGTACAGAGCGACGCCCTGCGCTCCTTCCTCATCATTGCCGTCGGCGTGCTGCTACTCTTGCTCTATGCCCGGGGACGGCTGCGCCGGTCGTTCACCGTGGGCGGCATTGCCCTGCTGTGCCTCGTCGACCTGTGGGGCGTCAACAAGCGCTACCTGTATGACGACCAGTTCGTCCCCGCCTCGACCAGCAAGACCGTCTTCGAGCCGACCGAGACGGACAAGACCATCCTGGCCGACCCGGCCCTGGACTACCGCGTGCTGAACCTCGCCACCAATACCTTCAACGAGAACAACACCTCCTATTGGCACAAGAGCATCGGCGGCTACCACGCCGCCAAGCTGCGCCGCTACCAGGAACTGATAGACCACCACATCGTGCCCGAAATGCAGGCCCTGGCCTCGGAGGTAGTGGCCAAGGGCGGACGCATGGACAGCCTGGAGGCCGCGAAGTTCCCCGTGCTCAACATGCTGAACACGCGCTACGTCATCTTCCCCGCCGCCGAGGACGGCCGGACCGTCCCGCTGCAGAACCCGCACGCGCTGGGCAACGCCTGGTTTGTCCGCCACGTGCAGTACGTGGCCAACGCCGACGAGGAGATAGACGCGCTCTCCGGCCTACGGCCCGCCGAGACGGCCGTGGTGGACGCCCGCTTCCGCGACGCCCTGCAAGGCATGGAGCAGGCCCCGGCGGACAGCCTAGGCACCATCCGGCAGACCGTCTACGAGCCCAACCGCCTGGTCTATGAGACGGACAACGCGGCGGACGGCGTGGCCGTCTTCTCCGAAATCTACTATCCCGACGGGTGGCAGGTGACCATCGACGGACAACCCGCAGAGCTGGCCCGCGCCAACTACGTGCTCCGCGCCCTGCGCATCCCCGCCGGCCGCCACACGGTAGAGATGCACTTCGACCCGCAGAGCCTGCACGTCACCGAGGGCATCGCCTACGCCGGGCTGTCGCTGCTGGCCGTGGGCGCACTGGCTGCCGTCGGGCTGGGAATCCGGCGGAGACGGAAAGAGGCGGAAGCGTAGACCTTCCCCTCCCCTACATCATCAGGTGCTTCCGAATTGAAAACTTCACGATTGCCATCGACCGCACCTGCTCCAGCGACAGCTCTATCGGCCCGTGATTCGGATTATAGCTGGACAGGATGATACGACCCGGCACAGACGACTTGTTGACGTACTTCACCACCAGATAATCCTCGTCCCCGTTGCGGAAAGACACCAGATACATCTCGCCGTAGAGGATGGTGCTGAAATCCGTGACGTAGCGGAAGCCCACAATGTCGCCCGGCTTCAGGATGGGATACATGCTGTCGCCGCTGATATAAATCGCCCCGTCGCACGACGGTACGTTGGGGATGACAATCTCTCCCAAGGCATACTGCGGACGGTCCTCCAGCAGGGTTTTCAGGTTGGCGGCCGCCCGGATGTCGAACAAGGGCACGCGGCGGTCGTCCAGCACCTCCGGGGTCTTGGACTGGTGCAGATGCTCCACCGGGCCGCTGGCCAGCTCGCTGTCGCAATAATCATGCTGCGGCAGGGGCGACCCCTTGCCCGTCAGCAGCCAGTTGTAATCCACCTCGCTCAGCCGCCCCAACAAGAGAGGGTAGTCAATGCTGTTGCGGGCCACCCAGTTGCTCAACGTCGAGCGCGACACCCCCAGGTAGGCGGCCAGCTCACTGTCCCGCCGGAACCCCATCGCCAGCTTGGCGCGTTTCACAATCTCGGCCACGCTGAACATCTCGTCTCTTTTTCTTTCCTCTTCCATTTTTTTCTTCTCCTTATGAATTTCTAATCAAGGACTTGCAAAAATCCAAATAATAATCCGGAAAATTTCTTGTTTTATTTCTGAAAATTACTTTTATATTTGCCCACAAAAATAAGGAAACCATTTTTAATACGCAACTTATGGCACACAAATCTTCAACCGACACCTCTCCGCCCGCCCGTCCGGAACCCCTCCGGCCGTGAGCGACGATACCGACGAACACGAGCATCGGCTCCCGCGAACACGAGCCGGGATACCCGCGAAGGCGGATTGCAATACCTATACACAAAAACACCCGATTTTTACCAACCTATTTAAAACATTTCAACCTATGAAAACAAAAACCATCGACCTCGTCCGCACCTGCAGCCGCTGCCGCCGCACGCTGCCCTTGGAAGAATTCTACCTCATCCAGAAAAGCACCGGCAAGCACGATGCCTACTGCAAGGAGTGCCGACGCCTGCACAACCGCCTGCGCCAACATCCCGAAGAGATTGTCCTCCCGTCCCCACCGCCCCGTACGCACCACCTCATCTGCGAGGAGCCGGACCGCGATCGCCGGATAGAGCTCATCATCCAGGCCCACCGCATCGTGCAGGCCAGCATCAAGCGCAAACAGCAACGGCTGCTGGAAGAGGAAGACCCAGACTGACCCCCTGAACGCCCCCGCCGGCATCCGGCGGGCAGGCCTCGCGAGAAAACCATTTCATCCGTAACCCATCAACCCACACGCGCTCCGCCCCACCTCCCCCGACGGGAGGAATGGGGAGGAGCCTTACATACCTATGGCAAGAATCAAGAAACAAGGGCTGGACTACTTCCCCCTGGATACCGACTTTATGCAACAACGCGCCGTGCGCCGCCTGATGAAGCAGCAGGGCGACCGCGCCTTCACCGTGCTGCTCAGCGCCCTGTCAGCCATCTACGGCGGCGAGGGCTACTACGTCCGCATCGACCCGACCTTCTACGAGGACCTGGCCACCGGACTGTTCGACACCGACGAACAGCAGGTGGAGTCCATCCTGCAAACGGCCATCGAGGCCGGCATCTTCGACGAACGCCTCTTCCGCGAACATGGCATCCTGACCTCGGCACAGATACAGGAGCAATACCTTTTCTGCGCAAAAAGGCGCAAGAAGCGCCCCTTGGACGAACGCTACCGTCTGGTGGAGCAGGCGCCGGAGGAAGTCTCCGCCCCCGCACCCGAAGCGGATAATGTCGCGCAAACACCCGAAAATGTTACGCAAACCCCGGAAAATGTTACGCAAAGGCACGAAAATGCAACATTAATCCCACAAAGCATAGCAAAGGAAAGCACAGCAAAGCATAGCACAAGGAAACCCCTCCCCCAAGGTTCCCCCGGCAGCGGGGGCACCGATACCGACGGCCGGACGCCGTCGCCGACAACGGAAGGAGCCGTGCATGACGATGCCTACTGGAGCGGACGCATCGCCCAACTCTCGCCGCCCCCCGACGGACGGCCGCGCAACTACAACGGCCTGCTGTTCGAACTGCAACGCTGGAAGGTGCCGCCCCAAGAGCAGTACACCCTGATTCTGAAGAGCAGCTTCGGCACCATCGGCCACCCCGTGTGGCTGGGCATCAGCGAGTTGCTGAAGAAACCAGGGGCCATCCGCCAGCCGGGACGGTTTCTGCTGAGCAAGTGCAAGTGAGCGGTTTCCGGGGAGAGAATGCCTTGGCGGTTTCAAGGGGAAGCATTATCTTTGCAGTTTCACCTCCAAACCATAAGACCATGGAACTGAACGACAAGATTATCATCTACCAGACCGCCGACGGACAGACCTCCATCGACGTGAAACTGGAGAACGAGACGGTGTGGCTCTCGCAGGCACAAATGGCAGAGCTGTTTCAAAAAGACAGAACTGTCATCGGACGGCACATTAACAACATTTTCAAGGAAGGCGAACTGGACAGGAACATGGTATGTGCAAAATTTGCACATACCACCCGGCACGGAGCTATCGCAGACAAAGAACAGGAAAAAGAACTGACGCTTTATTCCCTTGACGTCATCATCTCCGTAGGCTATCGCGTCAAGAGCCGGCGCGGCACACAGTTCCGCATCTGGGCCAACCGTGTCCTGAAGGACTATCTCGTCAAAGGCTATGCCGTCAATAAAGCCCTGACGGAACAGCGGTACACAGAACTGAAGCAACTAGTCAGCGTGCTGGGACGGACCGTCCGAACCCAGGAGGCCCTGACCACCGATGATGCGCTCAGCCTCGTGGCTGTTGTCTCCGACTACACATACGCGCTCGACACCCTCGACAAGTATGACTATCAGCAACTGGCCGTGGAGCAGACCACCAACGAAGAGAAGTTCCATGCCACTTATGACGGTGCCATGCAGGCCATTGAAGGGCTGAAAGCGAAGTTTGGCGGGAGCCAATGGTTCGGCAACGAAAAGGACGACTCCTTTAAGAGCTCCATCGGGCAGATCTAAGACGTTCGGCGGACAGGACTTGTATCCGTCCGTCGAGGAGAAGGCTGCCATGCTGCTCTATCTGGTGACCAAGAACCACTCGTTCAGCGATGGCAACAAGCGCATTGCCGCCACGCTCTTCCTGTGGTTTATGGCCGGCAACGGCATCCTCTACAACCCGGACGGCACGAAGCGCATCGCCGACAACACCCTTGTGGCCCTCACGCTGATGATTGCCGAGAGCCGCACGGAGGAGAAGGACGTCATGGTAAAAGTCGTGGTGAACCTGATCAACCGGAACAACTGAACGTCCCCGTCAGCCCAACCGCCCGGCCAGATCCGCCGCGACCTGATAGTGTTCCCGCCCCTCGTCCGGGTCTTCGCCGCGGCAGGAGTCCATGAAGTAATCGCCCAGCCACAAGTGGGCTTTCACGGCCCAAGGGCCGCCGGCCTCCGCAGCCATCTGCATGAAACGCTCGGCGTCATAGTGGTCATACTCCTGGCGGGGGCCGCCGGTGCGCTGGTCGGGCGTGTCGCCGTTGGCACACATCAGGCCCAGGACATAGCAGGCAAGGGCGTCGCCCGCCTGCATGCCGCGCTTGGCATGGCGGAACGCCTCTTCCGGGTCAGCCTCCACGCCCCAGCCCCGGTAACAGGCCATGGCCAACAGTCCGTCCCGCCCGAAGTGGCCGGGGAGGCAGTCGGTCTGCGCCAGCGCCTTTGCCAGGGATTCGGGCGTGTCGCCGGGCGCGTCATAGGTGAATGCGGTCGTCTGTTTCTTCTTCATGGGCAAAGCAGATGATAAGTACAGTAATGTTGTCTCTTCCCCCGGCCTCCTTCGCCCGGCGGACCAGGCTGTCAGCCGGAGAGTCGGCGGCCGACTCCAGCACCTCGCTGATTTCCTCGTCGGACAGCATGTCGCTCAGGCCGTCGGAACAGAGCAGGAACCTGTCTCCGGGCAGCACCTGCCCCTCCCAGAGCGTCACGTCGGCAAAGAAAGGGCCGTCATTGCCCAGGAAGTTGTAGATGAGGTGGGACGGCACGTCGGGGTCGCCCGTCAGTTCGCGCTCGGAGTGATCCGTTGAGAGTTGCTTCAGCACGCCGCCCCGGAAGCGGTAGAGGCGGCTGTCGCCGATATGGACCGTCGCCACCCGGCCCTCGTAGGCCACCAGGCCCGTCAGCGTGGTACCCATCTCCGCCAGGCGTGGATTGGAAGCGGCAGCAGCCAGCAGGGTACGGTTGGCCGCCGACGCCCAGTCCTTCAGCGAGAGAATCAGCCCGTCTCCGTCCAGCCCCGCAGGCACAGTCCGGACATACTCGGCCAGCGAGCGCAAAGCTATCTCGGACGCGATCTCCCCGCCCTCGTAGCCGCCCATGCCGTCGGCCACGGCAAAGGCCGCGTGCGTGTCCGCGCCGAACGGAAGGCTGCCGCCCGACGACGCATCCCGGACCAGCTTGCCTCCGGCCAGGGCCATGTCTTCGTTGTTGGCCCGCCGACAGCCGACGTCGCTGACGGCCTTGAACAGCAGCCGGCTCATAGCACGTCGAAGAGATACGTGCCGATGTCCACCACGTCGCCTTTCTGGAAGGGCATCGGTACGTTGGGTTGCAGTTCCACGTCGTTGATGAGGCAGCCGTTGGTGCTGCCGAAGTCCACCAGACACCACATGCGCCCTTTCTTCACGAACTGGCCGTGGCGGCGCGAGATGAGGTCGAAGTCGCGCAGGCGGGCGGCATACTCCCCTTCCTGCCGGCCGATGACGGCGCCGTCGCGGGGTACGAGTTCCAGGTCTCCGTCGCGGTAGCGCAGGCGGGGCACGGCAGTCCGGACACTGCGCCCGGTGCTATGCACATCGACGGCCTCCTCCGGCTCCGGGGCCGGCTCTGCCTGCCTTTTCGCCTCCGGCCGGACAGGCGCAGAAGCCGGTCCGCCACCCGCTCGGCGCGACACCATCGCACCGCCACAATTGCCGCAGAAGTTTCCCGTGCCGAGGGCGCCGCAGCTCACGCACTCCAGCAGTTCCGCGCCGCACTGATCGCAGTATCGGCTATCGTCCGGTATCAGTTCCCCGCACGCGGGGCATTCTATCTCTTTCATAGTCCGTTATTCTTGGGGTATGTCGACGGCCTCGATGGTGGTGAGGGCGTCGGGATTGACATCTATCACACGGGGGTCGGCGGCAATGCGGTTGCCTTGCATCTCGACCACCTCGTTCAGCAGGTTGACGGCTTCGCGGGCGTTGCCGAAGTGCAGGCCCTTATGGACCACCATGTCCCGCATCCGCCTCGCCAAGGCCTGTTCGGCCTCCGGCGTCAGCGTAAACTTCCGCTTGCGGGCGTTGATCCGGAAGATCTCGGTCAGGTCCTCCGCGCTGTAATCGTCGATGTGGAACCGCTTGTTGAAGCGGCTCATCAGGCCGGGATTGCCCCGGCGCACCAGGTCTTCCATGCGGTCCTTGTAACCCGCAATGACCACCACGAACTTGCCCTTGTCGTTCTCCATGCGGGTCATCAGGGCATCCAGTGCCTCGTTGCCGGTGTTGTTCATGCTGCCGGGTTGCGGAAGCAGATTATACGCCTCGTCGATGAAGAGCACGCCGCCCATGGCCTCGTCCACTGCCTTGTCCATGTTCTGCCCGGAGGCGTTGACGTAGCTGGAGAGGATGGACTTCGCCTCGCGCTCGACGACCTTGTCCGAGGGCAGGACGCCGGCCGCGTGGAGCACCTGCCCCAGCCGTTTGGCGATGGTGGTCTTGCCCGTGCCGGGGTTACCCGTCAGGATGATATTCACAGGCTGCAGGGCGGCAGCACCCAATCCGCGCTCCATGCGCATGCGGTTCACCAGGGCCACGTTGGCCAGTTTGCGAATCTCCTGCTTGATATCGTCCATGCCGATGAGGTCATCCAGGGTGGCGATTACTTCGTCTACGCTCAGGGGCGGCTTCTCGTTCTCGCCGGTAAAGTCGCCCATGGTCAGGACAAACTCGGTGGCGGGGTCGAAGCCGGGTTGCTCCATCTCGCGCCGGATGCGGGTGTTCTGCGCCTTGATGGCCTTGTCTACGGCATTGCGCACCTCGCGGGCGTTGGCAAAGTCCTTCTTGCGGGAGATATACATCTTCTCGAAGAACTTGCCGAAGGCTTTCTCGGCGCCCGCGTCCAGCGTGTAGCCCTGGGCCTTGACCATACGGCGGGCTATCTCCGTCAGTTCCGGACCGTTATAGTCGCGGAAGTTGATGGTGGAGTTGAAGCGCGAGGCAATGCCGGGATTGGCCGTGGCAAAGACCCCCATCTCGCGCGGATAGCCGGCCAGGATAACGACCAGCTTGCCGCGGCGGTCCTCCACGTTCTTGATGAGCGCGGTGACGGCCTCGTTGCCGAAGGTGTCGTTCTCGCCGCCCCACAGGTCGTAGGCCTCGTCGATGAAGAGCACGCCGCCCATGGCGCGGTCGAAGACGGCGTCCACCTTGGGTCCGGTGTGTCCCATGTACTGCCCCTTGAGGTCCTTGGGCGCCACCTCCACCAGCTGGCCGGACGGCAGGATGCCCATGGCGCTCAGGGCGTCGGCAAAGACGCGGGCCATGGTGGTCTTGCCCGTACCGGGATTGCCGAGGAAGAGGTAGTGGTCCTTCAGCTCGTAGGCTTTGTCCGGATGCAGCTTCTGGAAGGAACGGATGGAGTTGACAATCTGCACCATCGTCTCCTTGATTTCGTCCACGCCCACGTACTTGTCGAACTCCTTCATCACCTCGTCCAGCGTCTTGGGGACGTACTCGCGGCCTGTGACATCCTCCGCCTCCACCGTTGTGGGGAGACTGCCTCGACAGCGGCGGGCGGCCTGCATCATCAGCTCGTTGGCCTTGGAGGCGGCCAGATGGGCACCCGCGAACTTGTCCGAGTGCCGGCGCTCGTAGTTGAACACCCGTGCCAGCTTCTCGCGGGCCTCGCCCGTCAGAGCCAGCTGATAGGTGTCGCGGAGGATGGCCTCACAGACAGAGGCTACTTCGGTGGGCGAATATTCCGGCAGGCGGATGTTCAGCGCGAAGAGGTTCTTCAGCTCCGGACGGCGGTCCACATAATCCTGCAGTTCCTGCGAACCGGCCAGCAGCAGCGTCAGGCGGTCTGTACCACCCAGCAACCGGATGCGCGAGTTCTCGAAGAGGTATTCCAGGGCGGTGTCGGTCAGGTCTGCGTCCTTGTCCGGGGGCAGCAGCTTGTGGGCATCGTCCAGGACGACTCCCTTGAGCGGCTTCTCCTCCAGGTTGAGCTGGTCAATCACGAGCGGGGTGAAGATGTCGCACTCGCCCGACTTGAAGAGCCCCTCGTCTTCCAAGTAGTCCGACGTCTCGGTCAGCAGGCGGCTCTTGCCGCTGCCGGACGGCCCGGTAATCAGGATGTTCATGTTGAGCGTGTTCAGCACCGCCTTGCCGCGCTGGGCCGTAATCATCCGGACCGTGGCCACCAGGTCGCGCACTTCCTTCTTGGGTCCGTCTAATCCGACGAGCCGGTCCAGCGTATCCCGCGAGGACGAGCAGCGGTATCCCGGAGCAGGAGCGTCTATACCGTCCATCCCCGCCCCGGCCAGCCGCTCGCCGCAGTGGCGGCAGAAGCGGGCCTGGTCTCGGTTGTCCTTCTGACAGTTTGTACAGGTCTTCATAGCTCAGTCTATTTTACTCCCAAATCGTCCACGTAATAAGTCTCTCCTCGGTCGTCCACCCGACGGTTGCGCTTGCTGCCCGCCGACTTGAAGAAGAACAGGGCGAAAATGGCGCAGCACACGGCAAAGAGGAAGTTCTTCAGCACACCGATGAAGGCGATGGTGGCCACCACCATTCCCAGGCCGAACACGATGTAGACCAGCACGTCGCCTCCCCCGTCGAGACGGCCCACCACCTTGTACATCTTGAGGGAGCCGTACTGTATGCCCAGGGTGATGCCGAACAGCAGGGTGGAGCCTATGGCCCGCAGGTAGCCCACGTCGTCCGGATTGCACCACCAGTAGGCGTCGGAGCCCAGCACGAGGGCCGCCCCCAGTTCCAGCAGGGTGATGCCGCCGATACAGAAGACGAAGATGAGCCGCAGGAAGCGGGGTGCGTTATTCTCGAAGATGCCCATGATAAAGACAATGACGGCCAGGATCGTCAGCACCAATCCCGCCAACGCCGGGGTAGACGAGAAGTAGAAGGCGCCCGCGGCAGAATTGCGGAGTTTGTTTTTCAGCCCCAGGTGCGTATCCCGGCCCATGTCGTCCACCACCTCCAGCTCCTTGTCGGGCCAGATGACGTGGTAATACTTCCCGCCATACTCCATGACGATGCAGTCGTCCGAGACAGGGGGTACAGCCTCGAACTCGTAACCGTTCTCCACATAGATGTCCTTGGCAAACTTGACGTATTGCCACTTGCCGTCCACCAGTTCATACTCCACGACGCGGATTTTGCCTTCCTTGCCGTTGACCACATAGCGCTGTGCCATCAGAGAGAGGGCGCAGAGCTGGAGGATTACCAAAATTAACAATGTTCTCTTCATACTATTCTTTATTTACATGGTGTCCTGCCACAGGCCCGATACGGGGGACTCCTCTTCTTCAAGGGTGTCTCCCGACTTGGAGGGGGTGGCCTTCTGTTCGTTGGTTTTCTCTTTCTTCACGGCCTTCGGGGCAGCCTGGGGCGCGGCAGACTTCGGGGTCTCGCCGGCTTTCGGCCTGTCGGTGGCCGGCAACGGGGTGGAGAGGAAGACTATCTGGTTGGAGATGCCCTTGCGGTCCGAGTAATAGCCTTCCATCCGCTTTTCCCGTCTGTCATACTCGGCGCTCAGCACCTGCCGGCCCGTCTCGTGCTCCACCGGATAGAAGGTGAAGAACTTGGGCAGGGTGTCGTTCCGGCTGAACACTTGTCCGCGGGCAGGCACCGCCGCCTGTCCGGCAATGACCATCGTGCCGTAGATGGACTTGCCGTCGGGGGCAACGGAGTCCACGTTGCAGGTAATGCGGGTGCCGCCGCTGACATACTTGGCCTTCCACGTGCCCACTACCCACTGGCCGGTCTTGGCCTTGATGGCCTCCACCTCCGCCGTCCACGAACGGCTGCCGCTGACCTGCGGCGTAACGAAGAACCACAGCACCAGCACCATCCAAGGAATGGGAATCCACTGCCAGCCCACGTAGCCGATGTCCTCCCGGTTGGTGCGGTCATAGCTCTGCTGCATTTCGGAGTACTTGGTGACGACGTTGTCCAAGGCATCGTCCTCCTGGCGGTAGGCGTAGTAGAGGGCGTCCAGCTGCCGGTATTCGAACTCGTCGCCCCGGATGACCTTGCCCGCGGTGTCCACCTTGTGCCGCTTGAAGAGGTAGTAGACGGCCACCAGGGCTATCACCACCAGCGACACGGCCACGCAAAAGACCAGCACGGAGGGGAACCACCGGAATCCCGCGTAGAGCAGGCCGCCGCTGACCAGGCCGCCGACAGCCGCGGGGATAAGTCCGTTCCAGAAGCCCATGAGGCGCGTAGCCGCCACCAGCAGTCCGACGGAGCAGATGCCCGTGGCCGCCCAGAAGTGTCCCTTGATGGGGTTGACGTCCGGCAGGCCGAACAGCCAGCCGCCCAGCAGGACTACCACCGTGGGCAGGAGGCCCAGGACGAGGAAGACGTTGCGCTTGGCCGTCACCGACTGCTCGCTCCGATGCAGCGTCCCGGCGGCTTGGTCTATCTGGTCGATGGCCTTGGCGTAGCGCGCGGCGTAATAATTGTCCGGGTCATAGCGGCGTATCAGCTCCACATAGCGCACGGTCTCCCGCTCGTAGGTGAACTGCGGGGAGAGGTCCAGCCGGGGATTCTCCTGGAAGAAGAGGGTGAGCCAGGCATCGAGCCAGGGCACTGCCTTGCCTTCGGCGCCGAGATGGCGGACCTTCCCGCCCAAGGCCGCGGCGACGGTCTCGCGCGGCAGCGTCTCCAGGTCGTCGGGCGAGAGCAAGAGCTTGTCACCTATCGGATAGACGGGCGCCTCGCCCAGGAAGCCGGCCACGGACTTATACGCGCCGATGACCAGGTCGTACGGACCGGCCTTCTGGCTGTTCTCCTCGCCGTCGCAGTCCATACAATAGCGGTTCCACTCCAGGAAGCGGGCATAATCCTCGCCACGGGCACGCAGGAAGTGGCCCACGGACGAGTCGTCCATGCCGACAAACTCCTGCACCACCGCCCCGGGTTCGTCCTCGCCCAGCACCATCAGGTTGAGACAGCCGTTGAGGTATTCACCCACCTGCCGGATGGAGTAGTAGCGCACCTCCTCGTCAGGGTCGGTGCCGAAGGTGAGGTCTGCCTGCGGGTCCAGCTCGTAGGCGATGCGGTAGGGCGAGTCGGCGTGGTAGTAGAGCGACGCAGGGTCGTCACACGCCTGATCGTGCAGCAGACGGATACGTCCGGCCAGGGCGGGGTCGCGGTAGGACAGCCAGACGATGAGGGCCTTGCTGCGCAAGAGGTGATAGTTGCTGGCAGACAGCACGCCCTCGGCATGGTAGGCATCCAGCAGGTCGGCCACGCTCTCGGCATTGCACCATCCGTCGGAGGTATAGACGGGGAAGATCAGTTCCGGATTGAGCAACACGGCCAGGTAGTAGCAGGCAATGAAGCCGTTGATTGCTTCCTCGCCGGTGTCGAACTCGTCGGAGTCCACATACTCGCGCACGGCGGCGATGGTCTTGTCCATCTTCTGCGCGTGGAGGTAGATCATGAGGTTGGAGTCGGGCCGCAGCACCTCCTGCGCCATGCGGGCGTGTTCCTGGAAGACCTCCAGGCTGATTTCGCGCGGGTCGGTGTGGTGCTTGCCCATGGGGTCCACATAGTCCATGGCGGGATCCAGCATGTAGGCCACGGCCATCAGGCCGGCATCCTGGTTGGCGGGATAGACCTTCTCCACCACCTCTTCCACGTTGACGGCAATCTCGTTGCGGCCGGTCTCCTCCAGCCAGCGCGTGACGCGGCCGGAATAGAGGTACTTCTTGCCCAGGGCCGGGTCGTCCAGGAGCAGGCGGGCCAGCTCGGCGGGCGACCGGGCCACCTGGTTCTTGGCCGAATTGAAGACCACGTGGAACTCCGTATCGGCCTCCTGCGCCCCGGCGGCATCCAGGCTCTCGCCCGCGGCCCAGCGACGGATGTCGTCGAAGGTGGCGCGGTCACTCATCTTCAGTCGCGTCAGGGCGCGGATGAGCGAGGCCATGTGGGGCGACAGTCCGTCCGGCATCGGCAGGGTCTCGTTCAGCTTCGCGCGGAGCAGCTGCGACTCGTTGGCCGTCAGCCGGGCCTTGCCCATCCAGAGGCAGAGCAGGGACACGCCCAAGGAGAAGTAGTCGCTCTCCACGCCCACCTCGGCAGGCTCGCCGGGCACATTGGTATAGAACTCCGGCGCGGCGTAGACGGGCGAACGCATCTCGTCAATGCGGCACGTGCCGCCCGGCGGGCATTCCACCGAGATGCCGAAGTCGGCCAGCACGATCTGCGTCCGCTCGCGGTCGGCATAGAAGAAGTTTCCGGGCTTGATGTCGCGGTGCAGGATGCCGTGCTTCGCCAGGAAGTCGATGGCGGCACCCATGCGCACGGCCACCTCTGCCAGGGCTTTCTCATCGCCCTCCAGCACGACGCCGTCCAGCGAGCCGCCTTCGCAGTAGTCCATCAGTTCGTAGTCGTTCCGTTCGCCCGGACGGTCGGGGTGTTGCCATTCGCCGTGGCTGACGATGTTCACCAGCAGTCCGCTGCCCTGCAGTTGGTGTATCTTCTCCAGGATGACGTGGTTGGGCCGGTGGTCCGGGTCGTAATAGTAGAGCTTGAGGACGTATTTCCGTCCGTCGCGGCTGACGGTGAAAATCAGCGCCTCGCCGGACGTGTCGGACAGGATGCCCTCATTGCGGTAGTCCACCCCGTCCAGGCGGAACACGGCGGGCCAGCCCTGCACCGGTGCGGCCTTGGCATCGCGGGCAAGTTGTTGGCGCAGTCCGCCGTCGTCTTTCTGCTCGAAGGGGCGCAGGTTGTCTTCCGCGGCAGGTGGTGCGCCGCGCCTTGCGGCACGCCCGGTGGCGTGTACATCGTCCCGACGGGTGCGGGCGGCACGTCCGGTGGCGTGCATGTCCACGTTGTCGGGGTTCGCATTCCGGCGCCTGCGGGCGCCTATGGTCTTATCGTCTGGCATAGCTTTCCGGTATTATGTTTTAAATAGGAATATGAATCAGGGTTGATACGCTTGTCCGGGACGGGACGCATTGCCGCTGTTTTTGGTAAAGAGACGGACAATCCAGCGCACGATGTAATAGATGGCAATGAAGCCGAACAGAAAGAAGATGATGGCTCCGCCGAAAGCACGCAAGGCGGTCACACCGGTCCCGAAACCGGACCACAGGAAGTTGATAAAGTTCTTCATAACAGTCATATTTATAAGGTGAATAAAATACGGGGCTCAGTCTATGCGGAGCGTGTGCGAAGCCTCGATGAACGAATGGCTCCGCTCGACGTACTGTTCGGGCGTGACGTAGACCCAGCGCCCGCCCAGCTCCGGTGCCACGCAGGCGGACGGATTCTCGTGGTAGGCGCCGCAATAGTTGCACTGCCAGACGGTGGGCTGGTAGCCGGACATGTCGTAGGCAGTATGCACGGTGGCCACCTTGCGGGCGGCGTAGTAATCTCGCTGTTGTTCGGGGGTGAAGTCGGGCGGGGGCACCAGGCGGGCCAGGGCGTCGTCCATCTCCGCCGCCTTCTCGCGGTAGGCATCCAGCAGTGCATCCAGGTCGACAGCGGTGTCCGCATAGCGCGGGAGCCGACGCTCCTGCTCGCGGGTACCGGCGAGCGGCTGCGCGGGTACCGACGCTCCGACGGCTCGAAGCACGTCTGCATACCGGTCCAGCAAGGCGCGGTCGGCTTCGGACAGCGAGGGGGCGGATGCCTCCTGCGGCGGTGCCTGCCGAAGCTCCTCGATGCGGGTGTGCAGGCGGGCCAGCTCGGCGGCGCGGTCCTGCACGGCGCGGAAGGCGGGGTCGGCCTGCGCCGCGGCCTGTGCCTCCCGCCCCAAGGGGGTGACGGGCGCACCACACCGTCGGCAGAAGTTGCGGGCGTTGAGCGTGCCGCACGCGGGACAAACAGTGCCCTCGCGCGACTGTCCGCAGTGCGTGCAGAACTTGGCCGCGGGAGACATCCGTGCGCCGCAGAAGGAACATTGGTCGGGGGTAAGAGAGCGTCCGCAGTGGGGACAGATGACCGCCCCGGCGGGGACGGGCTGTTGGCACCAATCGCAAAGGCCGGCGGCCGGGCGGGACGCAGCAAACGACTTCGGCCGGAAACGGGGAGCCGTCCGCTGCTGCTGTTTCGGGGATTGAACGGCCTTGAACCGTCCGGAACCTCCCTTATCTGCGTTTTTTGACTGGCTGCTCATGGCAAAAGGTTTATAAGATAAACACTAATATCCAATGCAAGAACCGGATATAAAAACAAAGGTAAAGAATATATTTGAAAACGCAAGACAAATGCCTACATTTTTTTCAAATATGTCACTTCTTGCCCGATTCCGGGCAGCGAAACGCCCGACAGGCGGGAGAATGACGGGGACGGCGGAGGGGACGAGGAAGCCTGATACAGTTTTTATTTTGCAAGTCGGCCGTCCGGACTTTGACTTTCGGAGATTTTTTCCTAACTTTGCGGAGAATCATCCTTATCAACATACAAAGCCTATGAGACGCCCACAGATAGTAGAACGCATACGCAAAGCCTTGGCGGAAGTGGCTCCCGGTGCCAAATCCATCCTCTACGGGAGTGAGGCGCGCGGCGATGCCCGGCCGGACAGCGACATAGATCTGCTGGTACTGGTGGATGGCAACAAGCTCTCCGTACAGGAAGAAGAACGCATCATAGCGCCTCTATACGATATAGAAATAGAGACCGGCGTAGCCATCAATGCCCGCGTCCTATTGAAAAAGATATGGAACGACCAGCCATTGCGCACGCCTTTCCAAGTGAATGTAATGAATGAAGGAATCGTATTATGAAGGAGCAACTCAGCCAAGAAAACCGGGAAGCATTGGCAGCCTACCGCTACCGGCGAGCCCAAGAAACCCTGAAGGAAATACCTTTTCTGAAACAACAGGGATACTACAACACAGCCATCAACCGCTTGTATTATGCCTGTTATTATGCGGCTGTGGCATTGCTCATCAAGGATGGCATCAACCCCGGTACACACGCCGGAGTGAAACAGATGCTGGGAATGCACTTTGTGGCAACAGGGCGTCTGTCCCGCGAGATGGGACGTAACTTTTCCCTCCTGTTCGAACGCAGACACAGCAGTGATTACGATGACTTCGCTTACTCCGATGCCGAAGAAATCGACGATCTATTGCCCAAGGCAGAGGCATTCATCCATGAGATCGGTCAGTTGCTGCAGACAAAAGAATAAGCCCCGAAAAAAGATTATCAAAACGCCCGATTTTATTTGTGTGAACAACACGGAAGCCTTACCTTTGCAGTGTGGTTAAGCTTAATACACAAAACAACAAACTTATTATTAACTATTAAAACACACACAGATTATGCCAGTAATTTTTGAACCGCTGCAATCGACCCGCGCCAACAAGGCCGGCAAGAAGTTGTTCTACCCCCGCGTCCGACTGACGGGGAATGTGGAAACGGACCAAGTGGCCCGCGAAATCGCCGAACTGTCCTCGCTGACTTCGGGCGACGTGAAGAACGTAATCGACAACCTCATCACCGTCGTGGCCCGCCACCTGCAGGCCTCGGAGAGCGTGACGCTGAACGGCTTCGGCAGCTTCCGCTACACGCTGAACAAGGTGGCCGCAGGCGTGGAGAACGCCGAGGACGTGACAATCACCCAGTCCAAACTGATGGTGCGATTCATCCCTGCCTGCACGCGCAACGCCAACCGCACGACCGCCACGCGCTCGCTCGTGACCGGCGCCCGCTGCGTACGCTTCGACCAAGTGCCTGCCACGCCCGACACGAGCACGGAGACGGGCACCGGCGAGAACCCGGACGATGAAGGCGAAGAAGGCACCTATGGCTAAACAAACGGAACGCGGGCCGCGTTTCCCCCGGTTTCCCCCAAGGGACGCGGGCCGCGTATCTTTACAAGTAATCTAAACTATTCACAAAACAAACACACACACTTATGAACACGAACAAGAAAAACCTCTGGGACAAGATTCTGAAAGTACTCATCGCCGTGCTCTCGGCCGTTGCCGGCGCACTGGGCGCCAACGCGATGGGTGTGTAAGCCCCTTACAGTTTCAGCCGTTTCAGGCCCTTCGTGGCCGCTTTGTCCGCCGCCTCCAGGATGCTGATGGCATAGCCACCACCGGGGGCGGCTTTCAGCTTGAGGACGGTCTTGGCCGTGACAATGCCTTTGCGGATGACGTAGGCCTGCGGGTTAGTCTTGTAGTGAGCGTCGGGCGCATCGGCATAGACGGTGGCAACATAGGTCTTGCCCGGGTCGAGGAAGTCCAGTTTCAGAACGGACTGATGCCCGTTCTCGCCGCTGGTACAGCCCACGAACCAGTCGCCCGTTCCCTTGGCTTTGCGTGCGGCAGTGACATACTGTCCCGGCTCGGCTTCCAGGTAGCGACTGTCGTCCCAGTCGACAGCCACGTCCTTAATGAACTGGAAGGCATCCATGAACTGCTCGTAGTGCTCAGGCAGATCGGCCGCCATCTGTAGCGGGCTATACAACGTGACATACAAGGCGAGCTGACGGGCCAGCGTGGAATTGACATGTGAATGGTTGGTGGGCGCCCACGAGTTGAGGTCCATCACGAAGATGCCCGGCGTGTAGTCCATCGGACCGCCTTGCAGTCGCGTGAAGGGCAGTATGGTGGTATGGAACGGCTTGCTGCCGCCAAAGGCCTCGTACTCCGTGCCGCGGGCGGACTCATTGCCGATGAGGTTGGGCCAAGTACGGCACAGTCCCGTGGGACGCACCGCCTCGTGCGCGTTGACCATAATATGGTGTTTGGCAGCCTCCTTGACGGCATAGAGGTAGTGGTTCACCATCCACTGTCCATAATGATGCTCGCCATAGGGCAAGATGTTGCCCACATAGCCACTCTTCACGGAGTTGTAGCCATACTTCTCCATCAGCTCGTAGGCGTCGCGCATGTGACGCTCATAGTTACGGACGGACGAGGACGTCTCATGGTGCATCATCAGGCGCACACCCTTACTGTGGGCATACTCGTTCAAGCCGGGCAGGTCGAAATCCGGGTACGGCGTGAGGAAGTCGAATACGTAATCCTTCTGGTTGCCGCTCCAGTCTTCCCATCCGATATTCCATCCTTCTACCAGCACCTGGTCGAAGCCATGGGCAGCGGCAAAGTCAATATAGCGTTTCACGTTCTCCGTGTTGGCGGGATGCTGGCCATTGGGCTTCACCTTCGAGTAGTCCGTCTCGTCCAGTTTTACCGAAGGCAAGTCCCAGGTGTAGGCCCACGGACGGTTGCCGGCAATCATCTCCCACCAGACACCCACGTATTTCACGGGTTTGATCCACGACGTGTCGGCCAGCTTGCACGGTTCATTCAGATTGAGAATGAGCTTCGAGGCGAGAATGTCCCGTGCGTCGTCGCTCACCATCACCGTGCGCCAAGGACTGTGACAGGGGGCTTGCAGATGTCCCTTGTTACCCTGGGCGTCGGGCGTCAGCCACGATTCGAACACCAGGTTCTTGTCATCCAGGTTAAGGTGCATGCACGAGTAGTCCACCAAGGCGGCCTCGTGCAGGTTGATGTAGAGTCCATCGTCGGTCTTCAGCTGCAGGGAGGTCTGCACGCCCGTGGGCGAGAAAGCGGTCTGGGACATGTTGCCGGTATAGGCACCCTTCATCAGGCCGCGGATTTCGGTAAGGCGGCTCTCGGTATAGTCATACTCCTGCGTATCGTAGTCGCCCGGAATCCACCAGGCCGTGTGATCGCCAGTCATGGCAAACTGCGTGTGCTCCTCCTTAACGGTGAAGTACACCAGGTTCTTCTGCCGGGGAAACTCGTAGCGCACGCCCATGCCGTCGTCGTAGACGCGGAAACGGAGGTTCATATAACGATCGGTTTCGGGTTGGCGCAGTTCCACCAGCAGCTCGTTGTAGTGGTTGCGGATTTCCTTCACCTCGCCCCAGACGGGCTGCCAGGTCTCGTCGAAGGATGACGTGGAGGTTTTCACCACCTCGAAGCCGTCCATCAGGTTGGGCTTTCCGTTCAGCTCCAGGCCCAGGCGGCTGGGCTTGATGACGGGACGCTCCTTGTAGTCCACCGTGTAGGTGGGCACGCCGCCAGAGGCCAGTTCAAAGTTCACATTTACGATGCCGGAGGGGGAAGAGATTCCCTCGGCACTTCCCCAAAGGGAGGTCAGCAACAAGGCTGCTGTGAGTAATGTTTTCTTCATTGTTTATAAAGGTTTAATGTTATAGGTAACTCTTTGCAAATATAGTCCTTTGAGATATTGGATACAATTCCCGACGGGGAAATTTATTCCAACACCAGCATTGTCCAATACTTCAGGGCGGGCAGGATGAACGTCACCTTGCCGTCTGCCTGGGTGAAGGCCAGTTCCTCGGGTGCGCCGGCATGGCGGTCGGGAGTGGCCACCCAGATCTTGTTCACCTTGTCCGGATAGTCCAAGGTGAGGTCCAAGCGGTTCAGTTGTCGCGGCTCGGGCATGGTGCCATCCACGTCGCGCCAGCTCAGTTGATCCGCATCACGGAAGTTGAGCAGATGGATGACCGTCTTGCCGTCCACCCGGCGGGCATACGTCGTGACGCTGCCTTGCCGGGGTGGCCAGGCGTTGATGGACACGCCGTCCGAAGCGGCAGTGAGGGTCACATCGGTCTCGGCACTGGTATCGGCCCCGCGGAGCAGATTCTGGTAGCCTGTCAGGAAGTCGTAGTAGCGCACGATGGCGGTACGCAGGTCATCACCCATTGCGAGGTTGTCGTTGGGGAAGTATTCCTTGCACAGCATATGGTCGCCCAACTCCAGGTGCGAAGCGCCGAGGGCAAACATCACGGCATCCGTCAGCAGCACGCCCGGCATGTTAAACGTGCCTTTGTTGTCGGCCACATTGTAGTTCATATAAGCGGCAAAGACCGTGCTTAGGGTATGGTTGCTGTACTGGTCGTTGGCCAAGACCGCCGTGCGAAGGTCGTCGAAGCCGTCTTCCCCGCCCCACATTTCGTTGTAGAGGAAGTCCACCTGTCCCGTCCCGGCTATCTGCGACGCGCCGTAACCAGACACGGCGTTCATCACCAGGCGCTTGTCGGGATGGCGCTCCTTCATGGCGTGGATGAAGGAGGCATAACCCAACGGCAGGTTCACGCGGTTGCTGTGGTAGTCGTACCGGTCGCCACGATCGCCCAATTGGTCTATCTGGTAGCCGTCGAAGTCGAACGTGGCATACACGTCATCGTTACGCTGGCCGATGTAGGCTTGCCACTCGGTGTTGGCAGGATCCAGCAGGTAGATGTCGCTCTTCCACGAATCGGGCAAGTTGTGCAGGTCGCGGTCCGTCCGGCCTTGTGCCTTGAAAATGTACCATTCGTCCTTCACCCCGTCCTCAGCCGCATCATCCAGGGCACCGAAGCAGAGGTTGTAGAACATGGACTTCATGCCCAGCGCGTGCTGGGTTTCGATGTACTGGCGGATGACCTCGGCCATCACCTCACGATTGGCAATGTCCCGGTAGTTCTCCGCCGGATTGTCGCGCGTGCCGCCCAAGGGCCAATGGTGCTTGTTGTGCCAGTCCTGGAACTGCACGCCGTTGATGTGGCAGCGGCTCAGGAACTGCATCTCCTCTTCTATCAATCCCGGTTGGTTTTTGGAGCCGTCGAACGTGGCCACGAAGCCATAGCGCGGGAAGCGGATCCAGTCGCTGGAGACATCCACGGCGATGGTGCCCAACACCACTTCGGCGCCGTCCTCGCGGGTGCGATAGACATCCACCAGGTATCCGGTGAAATCGGCGGCGGGTGCCGTCCACGTCCAGGTGGAGGCGGTGGCTGCGGCTTCGTCCACCACTTCGGCGCCGTGGCGATAGCGGACCTTGGTCCCGGCGGGCAACGTGCCTTCTGCGGTGAAGGCAACAGTCTCGCCGGGCTTGTAGCAGGCCTTGTCGGTACGCAAATCAACGCTCAGGTCGGAGGTGACGGTGACGACTTCAGTCACGCCGCCGGGTTCGCCTCCACCGGGTTCATTACCTCCACCGGACGCAGCGGGTTCATTATCACCGCCACAAGCCCAAAGGCAGGCGGCCAAACAAAGTATGGATAGCATATTCTTCATTGTCAGGTTTTATTGTTTCTGAATAATAACGGTTTCTTCCAGTTGATTGAGGGTGATGGTATAGGTGCCAGCCTCCGTCAATTTCCACTTGTTGTCGATGTCCGTGACGGCCACGTCGAGATACTGGGCCTTGCAGGCGTCGCTGCTCTTGTCGAGGAAGAGCATCTGCTCCGTCTGTCCCGTGGGCGCCGCGCCGTTGGTGGCGGACATGAACCAGGCGCCGTTCCAGTCGGCCTGCTTGTCGCAGGTGAACTTCAGCTCGCCCGCATTCAGGCTGCCCGTCCAGGTGAAGACATACGGGTCGTCCGTGGCGGTCATGGGTACGGCGTTGTCCAGCGTCCAGCCGGCGGAGGTGGCGTCGCCGATGAGGTAAATCATCCCGTAAGGCGTGAACTCACCCATCAGCATCCGCTCCTTGCCCGGACGGATGTCGAAGCAAATCTTATACGCCTTGTTCACCTCCGATGTCTGGAGCATCCACTTGTTGTCGGGGTCGAAGCCGCTGACAAACTCGACGGACGTGTCGGTATAGGGCGCATTGGGCTGCGTGGCCTTGTAGTTGTTCTCCCAACTGCCATTGGCCGTGGCAAACTTGAAGTCGCCCGCCGTCGTGAAC
>DXBX01000020.1 GCA_019116285.1 Candidatus Bacteroides merdigallinarum | reverse complement strand
CACGACTTCGGTTCGCAGATGCAGGCCAACCTGACTTGGAAAGCCTTTTCCTTCCTCAACGTCACCTCGCGCTTCGACTACCTGACGTCCTATAAGACGGTGCGCATCGAGTGGGAAAACACTTTCAACTTCATCCTCAACCGCTACCTCTCTGCCAAGCTCTACGTCTACGGGCGCTTTGATGACGGGGTAGCTCCGTCCGAGAATGGCTCCTATTTCCAAATCAACGAGAACTTTGGTTTCGGACTGAACTATACGTGGTGACGATTGAAAGAGATAATATAATAAGGTATGAACGAACAATTCCCATCCGCCCTGCTGGAGCGGGCCGTAGGCGAGTTTGCCAAGCTGCCAGGCGTGGGGCGAAAGACGGCCATGCGCCTGGTGCTGCACCTGCTTCGTCAGGAGTCGGAGGCTGTAGAGGCTTTTGCCAATGCCATCACCACGCTGAAACGTGAAGCCAAGTTCTGTAAGGTGTGCCACAACATATCGGACACGGAGACGTGCTGCATCTGCTCCAATCCCCAACGCGATGCCTCGACGGTCTGCGTGGTGGAGAATATCCGCGACGTCATGGCAGTGGAGGCCACGCAACAATACCGAGGCTTGTATCACGTGCTGGGCGGGGTCATCTCGCCCATCGACGGCACAGGGCCGGGTGACCTCCAGATAGACAGCCTGGTGGAGCGGGTCAAGGCGGGCGGCATCAATGAGGTCATCCTTGCGCTGAGCACCACGATGGAGGGAGATACCACCAACTTCTACATCTACCGCAAGCTGGAGCCACTGGGCGTGAAGCTGTCCGTCATCGCGCGGGGCATTGCCGTGGGCGACGAGCTGGAGTATGCCGACGAAATCACCCTGGGGCGCAGCATTGTGAACCGGACACCGTTCAACGGGGTGATCTGAGGATTTAACCATTAACCATTATATACGTATGGAAGAACGAATCAAACGTATCGTGATGTACCTGAAGGCTCTGTATGCTTTCTGTTGGGCTGTGCCCCTGCTGGTGGGGATAGCTACGGAGATGGATATTCCTTGGGTGGGAGCTTTCGCCGGGGATGTGCGTGCCGCCTACGGAGTGGAGACGCTGGTGATATTGCTCACCGTCCTCTGCGTGCCCCTCGCGTTGAAACTGTTTGCCTGGGTGCTGGCCCGGCGGATTGATGCGGTGGGCATAGACCGCGCCTTGCGGCTCTACGTCGTGTGGAGTACGGTGCGGGTCTTGTTGCTGTTCCTGCCTGCCTTGGGTGGATTCCTGGGCTACTGCCTGCTGCTGAGCAACAAGTGCCTGCTGTGCGGGCTGATTGCCTTGGTGGCCATGTTGTTCTGTGTGCCGGGACAGAAACGCCTGCGCAGCGAGCTGCATATTGACAAAGAGGTGGAGGAATAGGCGATGGCAAAGCGTTACTTGCGTGGCGACCAGGTCTATCTGCGCGCCCTCGAACCCGAGGACTTGGATTTCATCTACGATGTGGAGAATCATCCCGACCATTGGGCCATGACGGACTTCACCGTGCCCTATTCGCGCTTCAGCATCCGGCAATATCTGCGCAACAACCAGAACGACCTCTTCGCGGACAAGCAGCTTCGCCTGGTGATTGCCCTCAAGGGGGAGAACACGCCCATCGGCATCGTCGACCTCTTCAACTACCAGCCCCTGCACGCCCATGCCGAGGTGGGCATACTGGTCCGGCAGAAATACCGGGGCAGGGGGTATGCCGGCGAAGCTCTGGGCCTGCTCTGCGACTATGCCTTCGGTTTCCTGGCCTTGCACCAGCTCGTGGCCTACGTGGTAGCGGACAATCATGACAGCCGCGAGCTGTTCTGTGATAACGAGTTCGTGAGCCGGGGAACGCTGCGGGAGTGGTGGCGCTTGGACGGGGAGTTCAAGGACGTGATCGTGTACCAACGCCTGGGGAGCTGGGACAAAGAAAAAGGCCAGAGCCATCCCCTCTGGATGTGACTCCGGCCTTACACAATAAGCTGAGTGATATAGAATCTGCTATGCACCGCGCCTCCCGGCGCGGTTTTTCTGTATGCGGATTTTAGTTCTTGTTGTTGTCTTCAGCCTGGAACTTGCGGCTCACCTTCAGTAGGTTGGTGGTGTAGGTCACCACGTTCTGGGCTTCCTGAATCATCGTCAGGTAGACCATGCTCACCTTGATGCTGCCGTTCTGGCCTTGGATGCGCTGCAACTCTTCGCGCTTCAGGTGGGAGAGCTGGGCGTTCAGGTCGTTGGCCTTGCGGACAAGGTCGTTCAGGTTGTCGTAGTCGTTGCTTTCCACGGCCTGGCGGCTGGACTGGAGCAGGTTGGTGATGTCCTCGCTGACGTCGCCGAACTCGCCCTTCTGGATGGCATCCAGCGGCTTGAAGTTGTTGTCGATGTGCTCCAGGCAAGGCTCGCAGAGGCGGCCGACGCTGTACACCAGCTCGCTGGCGAAGTCATTGCCCTGGAAGTAGTAGAGCCCCTTCTCCAGCACCGTGTTGTTGTCCAGGCGGGACATGGCCAGCGTGCCGGTGCGTTTCATCTGCTTGACGAGCTGCTTCTCGAACTTCACCGAGCCGTTCACCCGGCGCAGGCCGCGCAGGTTCTCGTGCAGGAAGGAGGTGACGGTGCGCTCGTAGTTCTCCTGGGCGAAGGCCAGCACCTTGGTCAGCTCCTCGCGGGTGTGTTGGCGCAGGAGGTTCAGCACCTCGGCGTTGTCCTGGCTCTGGAGCATCTGGCGGACGGTGTCCTGGTTCTCTTGTTTCTTCTTGCGCTTCTTGAACATCATCTGGCTATGGATGAGCGAGTAGACGGCCACGCCTATCAGCGCGAGGATGGCCACGGCGCCGCCGAAGTGGATGACCAGCGTCACGAAGAAGCAGATGGTGAACGCCGCGCCCGCCGTGATGAACCAGCCGCCGATGACGCTCAGCACGCCCGTGATGCGGTACACCGCCGAGTCGCGGCCCCAGGCACGGTCGGCCAGCGAGGTACCCATGGAGACCATGAAGGTGACGTAGGTCGTGGACAGCGGCAGCTTCAGCGACGTGCCCAGCGCGATGAGCAGCGAGGACAGCACGAGATTGACCGAAGCACGCACGAGGTCGAACGCCGCGCCGTCTTCCAGCGTCAGCTCCTCCTTGCGGAAGCGGGTGTCCAGCCAGCGCTTGGTGCGCTCCGGCGTAATCTTGCTCAGGCCCGTGGCGATGCCCATGCTGTAGCGCACCAGGCGGCGGGCAATGGGCGTGGAGCCGAAGCCTTCCTCACCCTCGTCCTGGCGGGCCAGGGAGACCTCGGTCTGGATGACGTTGTGCGCCTTCTTGGACGTCCACAGGGCGTAGACCATCACGCAGCCGGCGGCCACGAGGAAGTACCACGGCGTCTGTGCCGAGCCCAGCAGCGAGCCCATCAGCCAGCCGTCCGTGCCGGCAGCCTGGCCGTTGGCCATGTAGTCCGTGTAGGCGTCATAGCCCGCCAGGGGCACACCGATGAAGTTCACCAGGTCGTTGCCCGCGAAGGCCAGGGCCAGGGCGAAGGTGCCCATCATCACCACAATCTTGAAGACGTTCACCCGCAGCCAGTGCAGGATTTGCATCAGGATGGTGAAGAACACGAAGAGGCCCACCATGATGGTGAAGGAGTGCTCGTGTATCCACCCGTTCACCTCGGCCGTCATGAAGGAGCTGTCCTTCAGGCCCTTGATGAGCATGAAGTAGATGATGCTCGTGGCCGCCACGCCGCCGAAGAGGGCGATGCTGTACTTCAGGTGCTTCTTGTAGTTGTACGTGAAGATGACGCGCGCCAGATATTGCACCAGCATGCCGAAGAAGAACGCGATGGCCACCGACACGAATATCGCCATGATGACCTGCAACGCCTTGTCCGTGTTGATGAGCTGGCCCATGGAATACTCGCCGTCGCCCATCGTCTTCACCAGCGCCAGGGCGAACGTGCCGCCCAGCAGCTCGAACACCATTGAGACCGTGGTCGATGTGGGCAGGCCCATTGTGTTGAACACGTCCAGCAGCACCACGTCCGTCAGCATCACGGCCAGGAGGATGCACATCAGCTCGTCGAAGTAAAAGAACTGCGGCTGGTAGATGCCATGCCGCGCAATGTCCATCATGCCGTTGCTGAGCGACGCGCCGATGAAGACGCCGATGCTGGCCAGCACCAGCATGGTCTTGAAAGATGCCGCCTTCGAGCCGACGGACGAATTGAGGAAGTTCACCGCATCGTTGGCCACGCCCACCAGCAGGTCGAACACCGCCAGGACGGCGAGGAAGAGCACGATGCACAAATACATTGTTTCCATAACTGTAGAGTAATATTAATAATGTGTGATTCTATATCTTTGCTTTACGCCTGCAAAGGTCGGGAACGCGTGTTACAAGGCGTTGACACACGTGTTACAAACGTGTTACAAAACCAGTCGTGTGGCCTGACTTATGGGGAGAAATGTGTAACTTTGCGGACAGGAAAATGGGGATTTAATTCTTTAGACGCGGATTTAGCGGATTAAGCGGATTTTATTATTTCTCTTACATACGGATGACAAATTAGGGCGAAGCCTCTTTTAAAATCCGCTTAATCCGCTAAATCCGCGTCTAAGAAATCACCCCGATAAATCATCAATCCACACGCTTATGACCCACATAGGACTCCTCTCTGATACCCACGGCTGCTGGGACGACCGCTACCTGCGCTACTTCGAGCCGTGCGACGAAATCTGGCACGCGGGCGACATCGGCTCCCCCGACGTGGCCGACCGCCTCGCCGACTTCCGCCCCCTGCGCGCCGTCTACGGCAACATCGACGGCCCCGACCTGCGCCGCCGCTTCCCGCAGACCCTCCGTTTCACCGTGGACGGCGCGGAGGTGCTGATGAAGCACATCGGCGGATACCCCGGACATTATGACCCCTCCATCGCCGGAAGCATCCTGACGCGCCCCCCGAAACTCTTCGTCAGCGGCCACTCGCACATCCTCAAGGTGATGTATGACAGGACCCTGGGCCTGCTGCACATCAACCCCGGCGCGGCGGGCAGGCGGGGCTGGCACAAGACGCGGACGCTGGTACGCTTCTGTATCGACCAAGGCACGTTCAGCGACCTGGAGGTCATCGAGCTGGCGGACAAGTAGACACACTGTGAAATAATCCCCGGATTCCTTGGAGGAGTGCGGGGATTTATGTACATTTGCCACGCAGATAGATGTACATCTATCACCCTATTACATGTACATCTTTGTTATAGATAGATGTACATGTATGTATATAATAGATGTACATCTAACTGGGTAATAGATGTACATCTAATTAAGCAATATATCTACATATAAATATATAAAGACCTATGGCTAAATACCAACTTACCCGCAAGCGCAACCGGCTGAACCCCGATAAGGACGGCCTGTGGTACGCCACGCCCGCCCCGGCATCCAAGTTCGGGACGGACGAGCTCTGCCGGTTTGCCTCGAAGCACACGACGCTCGGCTCCTTCGAGGTGCGTGCGGCATTGGACGTGATCAACAACTTCGTTCCCATGGCGCTGGCCAAGGGGGGCGTGGTGCAGCTGGGCGAACTGGGCTCGATACGCCTGGAGTACGGCAGCGAGGGCGTCGCCGAGCCCGAAGATTTCCACCCGCGGCTGATGCGCCCGGCGCGCGTCGTCTTCCGTCCCTCCAAGAAGCTGATGCAGGAGGTGCGCCGGCATTTGTCCTACGAGCCGGGGGGCATCGTGGCCGACGGGGTCGCCTTCGGCTCGGTGGAGTCCTACCGCCGCCGGCAGGCGCAGCAGGCGGACGGGGCGGAGGAGGGGGAGTGAGGCGCGCACTTTCCCGGCGGAATGTTTGGTCATGTCCTCGATTTTCCCCATCTTTGCAGCCGTGAATAAGTGCGAGAGCCGTGGGGCGTCGTCCTCCTTCTTATTTTATTCCGTCGCGAGTAAGCAAGTTTTACCCATTAACTAATAAGGAACAAGATATGAAAGGAATTATTCTTGCCGGTGGCAGTGCCACCCGCCTCTATCCCCTCAGCAAGGCTATCTCGAAGCAGATCATGCCCGTCTACGACAAGCCGATGATTTATTACCCCCTGTCCACGCTGATGCTGGCCGGCATCCGCGAGGTGCTCATCATCTCCACGCCGCGCGACCTGCCCATGTTCCGCGAACTGCTGGGCACGGGCGAGGAGCTGGGCATGAAGTTCTCCTATAAGATACAGGAAAAGCCCAACGGGCTGGCGCAGGCCTTCGTGCTGGGTGCGGACTTTCTGGAGGGCGGCCCGGGCTGCCTCATCCTGGGTGACAATCTCTTCTACGGGCAGGGATTCTCGGCCATGCTGCGCCGTGCCGCCACCCTGGAGCGGGGCGCCTGCATCTTCGGTTACTATGTGAAGGATCCGCGTGCCTACGGCGTGGTGGAGTTTGACGCCACGGGCCGGGTCGTTTCCCTGGAGGAGAAGCCGGCACAGCCGCGGAGCAATTACGCCGTCCCCGGCCTTTACTTCTACGACCATACCGTCACCGAGAAGGCGCTGGCCCTGAAGCCGTCCGCCCGCGGCGAGTATGAAATCACCGACCTCAACCGTCTTTATCTGGAGGAGGGCACGCTGAAGGTGGAACTCTTCGGGCGCGGCTTCGCCTGGCTGGACACGGGCAATTGCGACAGCCTGCTGGAGGCTTCGAACTTCGTGGCCACCATCCAGAACCGGCAGGGCTTCCGCGTCTCGTGCATCGAGGAGATCGCCTGGCGCAAGGGCTGGATAGATCTGGACCAGCTGCACCGTCTGGGCCAGCAGATGGGCAAGACCGAGTACGGACAGTATCTGATGGAACTGGCCGACTCGCACAGATAAATAGGAATTTAGCGGGGCGGTGCCCCGCAGCTACAAGTGACAAGCTACGAGCTACAAGTAGCTACACACCAAGAACTAAGTAACTTTACTCGTAGCTCGTAGCTTGTAGCTTGTAACTCGTAGCTCGTAGCTTGTAACTCGTAGCTAATAAATTATCATTTACTTATTATATGAAGACTTATCTCGTAACCGGCGCCG
>DXBX01000003.1 GCA_019116285.1 Candidatus Bacteroides merdigallinarum | reverse complement strand
TATGCTCCGGGAAAAAGGTGCTGCAACCTGCAATTTTCGAAGGTGAACGGATATGCTCCGGAAAAATTGAGATTTTAATGTCTGATTATCCATTTTTTCATCCTTTTAGGGGATGAACGGATATAATATTGCGCTTTTAAGACTGATTTTATGCCTTAATATGCTGCCAGAAAGTGAACGGGTATGCCCCGGAATATGCAGTCTAGAATGATAAAACAATTTCTACTATTGTAGATACATAATTGTGTGTTATTTCCGCATGAAAGGTCTAGAATGATAAAACAATTTCTACTATTGTAGATCTCAAGGATGGTGAAGAATGCGGATGATAAGTCTAGAATGATAAAACAATTTCTACTATTGTAGATACGAAGTGATTAAGTCTGAGGGTAAATCGGGTCTAGAATGATAAAACAATTTCTACTATTGTAGATAGAATTTCACCGGCAGCCTGCACCTTGCAGTCTAGAATGATAAAACAATTTCTACTATTGTAGATTTCAGTTTATCAATCAATTCTTGTACTGGTCTAGAATGACAAAACAATTTCTACTATTGTAGATATCGTGGACATCTTATTATCCACTCGAGTCTAGAATGACAAAACAATTTCTACTATTGTAGATATAACGCCGGAGTAAGGACCCGTGGGGTGTCTAGAATGACAAAACAATTTCTACTATTGTAGATGCACTGCCCATAAGGCCGCTCTTCTCATGTCTAGAATGACAAAACAATTTCTACTATTGTAGATAAAATGAAACCTATTCCCCCCATTCAGTCTAGAATGACAAAACAATTTCTACTATTGTAGATATAAAAGTCTTCCAGTTTGAACGAAACGCGTCTAGAATGACAAAACAATTTCTACTATTGTAGATAAGCTGATGCATTGAATTATGGGTCTGCAAAACTACGCAAAATATGCTATCGTGGCAACTGATAGCAACGCTTCCGACAGCTCTATAAACACGCCTTCGATTGACTAGAGTTCAACACATCACCAATGAATGTTCCAACTCATATTATATTGGAAGTACCATGTACAATGTGCTTAATAACAGCACGACAGATCGAATATTACAAACTGATATACAACTAATTAGGTCATCAACTAATCTTTCCTCCTCCCGTCAATTGAGCACTTCTCAAGCCGTCAGTTGAAGGCTCGGACAGCCGTCAGTTGATTACTTCGGAAGGTGTCAACAGACGAGATACCATGATTCCAACTTTCTTTCTCCTCTCTTTCAAGCCTTATATGAATAGGACAGGAAGCAGTTTCCTACCTTTCTTATTTCTACATGGCATAAGACATAAAAAAACAGAGTAAAATTAAGTCAGTCAATTATTGTAGCTTGATTATACATTGAAGTTTGATTAATTAAATTCTTTCCAAAATATTTTCGCAATTCACCTTAAATCTTTATCTTTGCCTCGTATTATTCACAAAAAAATTTATTTAACCATGAAGACTTTCCGTTTTCTCCTCCTGCTGGTACTGGCAGGAATCGCTTGGTCTGCCAAAGCAACCGACACGCTTTTTGTGCGTGAAACTCAAGTGCCCATCCTGATAGAACGTCAGGACAACGTGCTGTTCTACCTGCGGCTCAATGCTAAGGATAGCCAGACGCTGAACGAAATCACGCTGGACATCGACCCGCAAGAAGCTGCGGCCATTGAGTGCGTCAAACTCTACTATGGTGGCACCGAGGCCCTGCAGGACCGGCCGAAGAAACGTTTCGCTCCCGTGACCTATATTTCCGGATTCACGCCGGGAAAGACATTGGCGGCCAATCCATCCTACTCCATCGAATGCGCCAAGGTAGCCAATCCCTCCGGCAAGACCACGCTGAAGTGCGACTACCCCTTGTTCCCCGGCTATAACTTCTTCTGGGTCAGCCTGCAGATGAAGCCCGAAGCCACCACGCTGGACACGAAGGTGAAAGCTCGCTTCGTCTCCGCCAAACTTAACGGGGCAGAAGCCCTGACAAAGGTGGTGTCTCCGCAAAACATTGTGCACCGCATGGGCGTAGGTGTTCGCCATGCCGGCGATGACGGCTCTGCCGCTTATCGTATCCCCGGACTGGTGACTACCAACGAAGGCACTTTGCTGGCCGTCTATGACATCCGCTACAATAGTTCCGTAGACTTGCAGGAACATATCGATATCGGCTTGAGCCGCAGCACCGACGGTGGACGCACATGGGAAAAGATGCGCGTGCCCATCGCTTTCAAGAACACCGGACACCTGCCCTCTGCACAGAATGGTGTAGGCGACCCCTCCATCCTGGTGGATACCAAAACCAACACGGCATGGATCGTAGCCCTGTGGTCACACGGCATGGGCAACCAACGTGCATGGTGGAGCTCACACCCGGGCATGACCACTGCCACTACCGGGCAATTGGTACTGGCCAAAAGCACCGATGACGGCAAGACATGGTCCGAACCCATCAACATCACCGAGCAGATCAAAGATCCGTCGTGGTACCTCCTGCTGCAAGGACCGGGACGCGGCATCACGATGAAAGACGGCACGCTGGTCTTCCCCATCCAGTTCATCGACTCCACCCGTGTGCCCAATGCAGGTGTCATGTACAGCAAGGACCGCGGCCAGACGTGGAAGGCCCACAACCTGGCACGCACCAACACTACCGAAGCGCAAGTGGCCGAAGTAGAGCCGGGTGTGCTGATGCTGAATATGCGCGACAACCGGGGCGGCAGCCGCGCCGTGTCCACCACCCGTGACCTGGGCAAGACATGGACGGAACATCCCTCATCGCGCAAGGCGTTGCAGGAGCCCGTCTGCATGGCCAGCCTAATACACGTGGATGCCAAAGACAATGTGCTGGGCAAGGACATCCTGCTCTTCTCCAACCCCAACACTACCAAGGGACGCCACCACATCACCATCAAAGCCAGCCTGGACGGTGGACTGACATGGCCCACGGAATACCAGGTGATGCTGGACGAGGACGATGGCTGGGGCTACAGCTGTCTGACGATGATCGACCGCGAGACGGTGGGTATCCTCTACGAGAGCAGCGTGGCTCACATGACATTCCAAGCCGTGAAACTGAAAGATTTGGTGAAATGAAGACGTTTCCCCTCTTGCTGACCTGCCTTCTTCTCCTCTCTGCTTGCGGACAGGAGAGGAAGGCAGTGTCCTTTCCGCCCCACCCGCTGAGCCAAGGCGTATCGGCTCCCTTTGCCGGATTCGTGGGCGACACTCTGATTGTGGCCGGCGGCTGCAACTTTCCCGACACGCCTGCCGCGGAAGGAGGAAAGAAGAAGTTCTATCCATCGACCTACGCCGTAGATGTACGGCACGCCTCTGATGGCTGGATAAATTTACCAGCCTTGCCCTCGCCTCTTGCCTACGGTGCTTGCGTGTCCACTCCGAAAGGTTTGGCCTGCCTGGGCGGACAGAACAGCCAAGGACCTGTGGCCGAGGCCTTCCTGCTGAATGCCCGGGGAGAAAAGACTCCCCTTCCCTCACTCCCCGTTCCTATGGACAATGGCGGAGCGACCTTCAGTCACTCCACCCTCTATGTGACCGGTGGCAACCAACCGGAAGGAGGCCAGGCGTTGTATGCCTTGCACCTTGACACAGACACGGTCTGGAAGCGCTTGGCAGACTATCCCGGTCCCCAACGGATACAGCCCATTGTGGCCTCCACACCTACGTCAGTACTGCTGATAGGCGGCTATGCCTTTGATGCCGCACGTAAGGTATGCACACCCTCTACCGACATGCTGCAATACGACATTGCTTCCAACACCTGGAGCCGCCTGGATACCCTCATTGCCGAACAGGACGGCACTCCCCGCTGCCTGGCCGGAGGAAGCGGCTTGGTTAAAGACAATCGGCTGATACTGACGGGAGGCGTCAACCACGACATTTTCCGGCAAGCCATGGAAGGGAAAGGACCTGCCGACTATATGAAGAAGCCTGTGGAGTGGTATCGCTTCAACGACGACCTGCTGACCTACGACCTGGACAAACGGACGTGGCAGGTCACCTACGATGTACCGGGGCTGGCCCGTGCGGGTGGTGTCTTACTGGAGCATGACGGATACTTATATATAATATGTGGGGAAACCAAACCGGGCATACGGACGCCGCAAATCACGGTGGTGCCGCTCTGACTCGTCCCGATGCCCGATAGTCTATGAAATTTCACCCCGTCATTTGGTCGGGCGGGAATATGTTCGTATCTTCGCCCGGATTTTCAAGACGAAACCCTACGAAGACATGTCCGACTATATCAATGAATTGAACGATAGCCAGCGGGCCGCCGTCCTTTACAACGACGGCCCTTCACTGGTCATTGCCGGCGCCGGTTCGGGAAAAACCCGGGTGCTGACCTACAAGATTGCCTATCTGCTGGAGCAAGGCTACCGCCCGTGGAACATCCTCGCCCTGACCTTCACCAACAAGGCTGCCCGCGAGATGAAGGAGCGCATTGCCCGACAAGTAGGCCAGGAAAGTGCTTCCAAGCTCTGGATGGGTACCTTCCACTCCATGTTCCTGCGCATCCTCCACACGGAAGCCGATATACTGGGCTTCCCCCGAGACTTCACGGTATATGACACAGCCGACCAGAAAAGCCTCATCCGCACCCTGCTGAAGGAAATGAAGCTGGACGAGAAAACCTACAAGCCGGGCTTGGTTCAATCCCGCATCTCCAATGCCAAGAACCACCTGGTGACACCCGCCGCATATACCAACAGCCGAGAGGCTTACGAAGCCGACCAGGCTGCCCGTATCCCCGCCGTGCGTGATATCTACAAGAAATATTGGGACCGTTGCCGCCAGTCGGCCGCCATGGACTTTGACGACCTGCTGCTCTACACCTTCCTGCTGTTTCGCGACCATCCGGATGTACTCGAGAAATACCGCGACCATTTCCATTATATATTGGTGGACGAGTACCAGGACACCAACCTGGCCCAGCATGCCATCGTGCGCCAACTGGGCGAAGGACATAACCGCGTCTGCGTGGTGGGAGACGATGCACAGAGCATCTATTCGTTCCGCGGGGCGGACATCGACAATATCCTGACCTTCACCAAAGCATGGCCCGGCGCGAAGATATTCAAACTGGAGCAGAACTACCGCTCCACGCAGACCATCGTCAGCGCGGCCAACAGTCTGATAGAAAAGAACGAGCGGCAGATCCGCAAGGAGGTCTACTCCAAGAAAGAAAAGGGTGATAGCCTCGGCGTATTCAAGGCATACAGCGACGTGGAGGAAGGCGAAATCGTAGGCAACAAAATACAAGCCTTGCGCCGGCGCGAGAATTATGCCTGGGCCGACTTCGCCATCCTATACCGCACCAATGCCCAAAGCCGCATCTTCGAAGAGGCCCTGCGGAAACGCTCCGTACCCTACCGCATCTACGGCGGCTTGTCCTTCTACCAGCGCAAGGAGATCAAGGATGCCGTGGCCTACTTCCGACTGACGGTAAACCCGCACGACGAAGAGGCTCTGAAGCGCGTCATCAACTATCCCGCCCGTGGCATTGGCGACACCACCGTAGGACGCCTCCTGCAAGCTGCCGATGCCCATAGCGTCAGTCCGTGGACCGTGCTCTGCAATCCCCAAGCCTACGAACTGACCCTCAACAAGGGAACGCTCGGCAAACTGCAGACCTTCCGGGCTCTGATAGAAGAATGCACCGTGCTGGCCTCCACGCAGACGGCCTATGAATCCGGTACGGAAATCATCCGCCGGACGGGAATTATCGCCGACATCTGTCAGGACAACAGCCCCGAAAACCAAAGCCGACAGGAGAACATCGAAGAACTGGCCAATGGCCTGAGTGATTTCTGTACCCAACGCTTGGAAGAAGGGAACACCCACACCGGACTGGCAGACTTCCTGTCCGAAGTCTCCCTGCTGACCGACCAAGACACGGACAAGGACGGCAACCAAGACCAAGTGACGCTGATGACCGTTCACTCCGCCAAAGGACTGGAGTTCCGCAACGTCTTTGTCGTCGGGCTGGAAGAAGGTCTCTTCCCCTCGTCCATGACCGGAGATTCTCCCCGTGCCTTGGAGGAAGAACGCCGCCTGTTCTACGTCGCCATCACACGTGCCGAAGAGCACTGCTACCTCTCCTATGCCAAAAGCCGCATCCGCTTCGGCAAGATGGAGTTCTGCAGTCCCAGCCGTTTCCTGCACGACATTGATGCCCGTTACCTGGACTTGCCGGACAGCGATATTCCCGCACGTATCACCTCACCCACTCCAAGCTATCGGCCCAAACAGCAGACTTTCGTGCCCCCCACCTCATCCCGGATGAAGCCGGTATCACGAGCCACGTCCACAGGCAAGGATACCCCGGCTGTCCAAGAAGGTCAGCTCATTGAACACGAACGCTTCGGCCGGGGCACTGTCCTCCGCGTGGAAGGAGCCGGCGAGAATGCCAAAGCCACCATCCGCTTCGAAAACGTGGGCGAAAAGCAACTGCTCTTGCGCTTCGCACGGTTCAAAATCGTATGAACGAGCAGCGGTACCGACGGACACAAGCAGCGGTACCGACGAGCACAAGCGGCAATACCGACGAAGGAGAGCCGCAGCCCCATCAAACAAGTTCACAACATATTAGAATGAATCACCCATAAATCAGACACCTATGGTAGACTATAATCAATTTCCCTCCCCCTGCTACGTCATGGAGGAAGACCTGCTCCGCCGCAACCTGAGCCTCATCCGCAGCGTGGCCGACCGTGCCGGCGTAGAAATCATCCTGGCCTTCAAAGCCTTTGCCCTGTGGCGCACGTTCCCCATTTTTCGTGAATACATTCACGCCACCACGGCCAGTTCGCCCTATGAAGCCCGACTGGCTCTCGAAGAATTTGGGAGCAAAGCGCACACTTATTCCCCGGCCTACACGGAAGCCGACTTCCCGGAAATCCTGCGCTGCAGCAGTCATGTCACCTTCAACTCCCTGAGCCAATACCAACGGTTCTGGCCCCAAGCCAAAGCTCACGGACAGGTCTCCTGCGGCCTCCGCATCAATCCCGAATACTCCGAGGTAGAAACCGAACTCTACAACCCCTGTGCACCCGGCACGCGCTTCGGTGTGATGGCCGAACAACTGCCCGCCCAACTGCCCGAAGGCATCGAGGGATTCCACTGCCATTGCCATTGCGAATCCTCATCCCACGAGTTGGAGCGCAGCCTGACTCATATCGAAGCGAAGTTCTCGCTCTGGTTCTCCCAAATCCAATGGCTCAACCTGGGCGGCGGCCACCTGATGACTCGCAAGGACTATGACGTAGAACACCTCATCAGCCTGCTCCGCGGACTGAAGTCACGCTATCCCCACCTGCGCATCATCCTGGAACCCGGCTCGGCCTTTGCCTGGCAGACAGGCGCACTGGCTTCCGAAGTAGTGGACATCGTAGAGAACCGGGGCATCCGCACCGCCATCCTCAACGTCAGCTTCACCTGCCACATGCCCGATTGCCTGGAGATGCCTTATCAGCCCGCCGTCCGTGGTGCCCGCACCGATGCAGACGGTCCCTATGTCTACCGCCTGGGCGGCAACTCCTGCCTTAGTGGAGACTACATCGGCTTCTGGAGCTTCGACCACGAACTGCAGATAGGCGAGCGCATCCTCTTCGAAGACATGATACACTACACCACGGTCAAGACCACGATGTTCAACGGCATCCACCATCCCGCCATCGGTTTTTGGACAAAGAATGGCCGTGCACAGGTGCTTCGCCAATTTTCTTACGAAGACTATCGGGACAGAATGGACTGATTTTCAGTAAAGGAACATCCCTCCAACTGAGAAATTGCAAGATGAGAAGAAAAAAAACACTTCCAACGCTTGCCAATTTAAATAAAATGCCTACCTTTGCAACCGCAAATCGCAAAGGCGGCAATAGCTCAGTTGGTAGAGCACGACCTTGCCAAGGTCGGGGTCGCGAGTTCGAGTCTCGTTTGCCGCTCCAAATGTTTCTTTGAAATATTGAGATGGTGAAGCCCAAGTGGCGGAATTGGTAGACGCGCACGTTTCAGGTGCGTGTGCCGCGAGGCGTGCAGGTTCGAGTCCTGTTTTGGGCACTGATAGAGTTTATCACACCATCTTCTGCGGCAATAGCTCAGTTGGTAGAGCACGACCTTGCCAAGGTCGGGGTCGCGAGTTCGAGTCTCGTTTGCCGCTCTTTTGCAGAAAAGGACTTCAGGAGGATTATCCTCATGGAGTCCTTTTTTAGTTTAGTAGCATTTACTTTACCACTGAAGTATCTGGGGTCAGCGGATTTTTCCGGTTGGTGAAACTGACGTATCAAGAATAAAGAGTAGCCAGTCTGTACATAAAGAATCCTATGTCCCCCACGCCTCTGAACTGTGTTCGGAAAGCCTTAATCTTAGCGTTGAAT
>DXBX01000019.1 GCA_019116285.1 Candidatus Bacteroides merdigallinarum | reverse complement strand
TAGTCTATCGTGTAGTGCAGGCCGCGGCTTTCCTTGCGCTCCATGGCCTGCTTGGTGATGAGGTAGCCCACATTGATCATGTTGCGCAGTTCGCACAGCTCTCGGGTGGCCTTGCAGCGTTTGAAGAGGCGTTCTGTCTCTTCATAGAGAATGTCCAGACGGTTCCAGGCACGGGTCAGGCGGACGTTGCTGCGCACGATGCCCACGTAGGCCTCCATGATTTGGTTCACCTCCTTCATGCTCTGCGTGATGAGGATGCGCTCCTCGTTGCTGATGGTGCCCTCGTCGTTCCACTCGGGGATGTCGGTGTTGAACTCATAGCGGTCCAGTACGCTCAGGGCGTGCTGGGCTGCTGCGTCGGCATAGACCACCGCCTCGATGAGCGAGTTCGACGCCAGACGGTTGCCGCCGTGCAGGCCCGTGCACGAACATTCGCCGATGGCATAGAGCCGGCGGATGCTGCTCTGTCCGTCCAGGTCCACCTTGATGCCGCCGCAGAGGTAGTGTGCCGCGGGAGCCACGGGGATATAGTCCTTGGTGATGTCAATGCCGATGCTGAGGCATTTCTTGTAGATATTGGGGAAGTGTCGTTTCGTTTCCTCGGGGTCCTTGTGCGTCACGTCCAGGTAGACGTGGTCCTCGCCGCGCTGCTTCATCTCGTTGTCGATGGCGCGGGCCACGATGTCGCGCGGAGCCAGGGAGAGGCGCGGGTCATACTTCTGCATGAACTCCTTGCCGTCCAGTGTGCGGAGCACGCCGCCATAGCCGCGCATGGCCTCGGTGATGAGGAATGAGGGACGGTCGCCCGGATGATACAAGGCCGTGGGGTGGAACTGGATGAACTCCATGTCTTTCACCAGTCCCTTGGCACGGTAGACCATGGCGATGCCGTCGCCCGTGGCCACCAGCGGGTTGGTCGTGTGGCGGTAGACGGCCTCGCAGCCGCCCGTGGCCATGATGGTCACCTTGGAGAGGAAGGTGTCCACCTCGCCCGTTTCTTCGTTCAGCACATAGGCGCCATAGCACTTGATGCCCGGCGTGTGGCGCGTCACGATGATGCCCAGGTGGTGTTGCGTGATAATCTCCACGGCATAGTGGTTGGTGAAGATGGTGATGTTGGGGTGCTGCTTGACGGCCTCGATAAGGCTGGTCTGGATTTCCGCTCCCGTGTTGTCCTGGTGGTGCAGGATGCGGAACTCCGAGTGTCCGCCTTCGCGGTGCAGGTCGAAGCTGCCGTCTTCCTTCTTGTCGAAGTGTACGCCCCACTTGATGAGTTCCTGGATTTGCGCGGGAGCGTTACGCACCACCTTCTCCACGGCGGCGCGGTCGCTGATCCAGTCGCCCGCTATCATGGTGTCCTCGATGTGCTTCTCGAAGTTGTCCACTGCTAGGTTGGTCACCGAGGCGATGCCTCCCTGGGCGAAATACGTGTTGGCCTCTTCCATGCCGGCCTTGCAGATGAGGGCCACTGAACCCTTATGCGCCACTTTCAGCGCGAAACTCATCCCGGCGATACCCGAGCCGATGACGAGGAAATCGAACTTTCTTACCATAAGCAATTAGTATTATGGCGCAAAGGTATGGATTCTCAACGGAAAACGTATGGGCAAGCCCCCAAGAATTCGAGGCAAAACCCTTATCTTTGCCGAAAAATACCGATATGAACCGAATCTTCCACGCCCGCATCGTGCCGGGCCAATATCTTTTCTTGTTGCTGGTGGCCGTCTTGGCCTTCTGGTCCCTTTGGGAGAAGAACATCCTTTTGGCAGCCGTCTGCATGTTGGGACTGGTGTTCCTCATCGAACGCCTTATCCACACCACCTATACGCTGACCACCGAGGGCACGCTGCGGATAGACCGCGGACGCTTCAGCCGCCGGCGCGAACGTCCCCTGTCGGACATCGTGTCCGTGGAGCGAGCCTCTTCCATGCAGGTGGCGGGGCATGCCTTGGTGCGCTATGTGCTGGTGCACTATAAGGATGGGAAATATGATGCGCTGATGCCGGTCAAGGAAGAGGAATTTATCCGGCTGTTGATAAAGCGGATGGAAATTAATTCGTAACTTGCACTCATAAATCGTAAACCATAAATTCCAAAAGAAATCATGAAATACCAAGTAGCCATCATCGGCGGAGGTCCTGCGGGATATACGGCCGCCGAAGCCGCCGCACGGGCGGGACTGAGTGTCGTATTGTTCGAGAAGCGCGCCTTGGGCGGCGTCTGTCTCAACGAAGGTTGCATCCCCACCAAGACCTTGCTCTATTCGGCCAAGGTCTATGACATGGCCCGCCATGCGCCGAAGTATGCCGTCAGTGTGCAGGAAGCCGCGTTCGACCTGCCGAAAATCATTGCCCGCAAGCAGAAAGTAGTGCGCAAGCTGGTGCTGGGCATCAAGTCCCGCCTGACGGCCGCCGGCGTGACGATGGTCACGGGCGAAGCCGTAGTGGTAGACAAAAGTCACGTGAAGTGCGGCGAAGAGCTGTATGAGTGTGACAACCTGTTGCTCTGTGCAGGTTCGGAGACATTTATCCCGCCCATTCCCGGCGTGGAGGCCGTGCCCTACTGGACGCACCGCGACGCCTTGGACTGTAAGCAGTTGCCTGCATCGCTCGCCATCGTGGGCGGCGGGGTTATCGGCATGGAGTTCGCCTCCTTCTTCAACAGCTTGGGCACCAAGGTGACGGTCATCGAGATGCTGGACGAGATACTGGGCGGCATGGACCGCGAGCTGTCTGCCCTGCTTCGTGCCGACTATGCCAAGCGGGGCATTACCTTCTTGACCTCCACCAAGGTGACCGCCTTGGAGGGCGATGCCTCGTCCGTGCGCGTCAGTGTGGAGAATGCCGATGGCGCATCCGTGGTAGAAGCTGAGAAAGTGTTGCTCAGCGTGGGCCGCCGTCCGGTGCTGACGGGCTTCGGCCTGGAGAACCTCGACCTGGCGAAGGATGAGCGCGGTCGCCTGCGGGTGGATGCCCACATGCAGACTTCCATGCCTGGCGTCTATGCCTGCGGCGACCTGACGGGCTTCTCGCTCCTGGCCCACACCGCCGTGCGCGAGGCCGAGGTGGCGGTGCATCACATCCTGGGCAAGGCGGACGAGATGTCCTACGCCGCCATTCCCGGCGTGGTCTATACCAATCCCGAAATCGCCGGCGTGGGCGAGACCGAGGAATCCTTGCAACGCAAGGGCATCGCCTGTCGCACGGTGAAACTCCCGATGGCCTATTCGGGTCGCTTCGTGGCTGAGAATGAGGGGGTCAACGGTGTATGCAAGCTTATTCTCAGTGAAAATGGTGTCATTTTGGGCGCACACGTCTTGGGCAATCCCGCTTCGGAAATCATCGTCCAAGCAGGCATGGCCATCAGTCTTGGGCTGACCGCTGAGCAATGGGCGCGGATGGTCTTCCCGCATCCCACGGTGGGCGAGATATTCAAGGAGGCTTGTGCGGAAGCAGGCCATTGACCATTGATTTTGTTTCTGCGTAGGAAACACTTTGTTTCGCGCCTTGAAACACTTTGTTTCGTGCTTATGAAACACTTTGTTTCACGAGCTTGGAACAAAGTGTTTCGTAATGGATGAATATGAGTGAAACCTATAAATACTTGAAACATATGAAGAAACAACTTTTCGACGGCCTGTGCATTGCCGCATTGATGTCCGCCTGCACGCCGCAGGTACCGGACAACGAATACCGTATAGAAGGCATGTTGACGGGTGTGCCGGACGGCGTGGTGATAGACCTTTATAAGAATGAGGGGAATTTGGGTATACGCCTGCAACGGGATACCTTGCGGGATGGTAAATTTACGTTTCGGGACACGATTTCCTCCACGGAAAGGCGGATGATTTTGGTGGTTGAGAAGGATTATCCGCTTTATGGGCTTGATGTATGGGTTGCGCCCGGACAGCGGGTGAACATCGCCGGCAAGGACAAGTTCTATCCCTTGTGGGACGTGGAGAGCGACATCCCGGAGCAGCAGGAAGAAAACCGCTTCAAGGCCTGTGCCGGTGGTGTATTCCGGCATTGGCTGGAGTATAACATCGTGGAATATGCCTTTATCCAAGAAGCAGACAGCGTTCGGCAGACCGGCGACAACGCTTCGTTCAAGCAGGCGTGGGCCAAGGTAGATTCCGTGCGCCGCCTGTCGCGCCCCTTGGAAGTCGAACGGGCAAAACGGGAAGTGGAATGCTTGCGGACTGCCCCCTTGTCGCCCGTATGGTTGAACCGTCTGCGCAACAATGCCGGACTGGTTCAGATTGCCCGTCAAATGGAAGATTTTGCCCCATTTGCCGTTTTGGGCGAGCCTTTGCAGGAGATTTTCACGGCCTTGCCGGATTCAGTCAGGCAGTCGGCCGAGGGCAAAACCATTTATGGCATGTTGTTCCCGCAGAAAAGAGTGGGTGTGGGCGACGAGATGGCGGATGCCATCCTGTATGACACGGACGGCAACGAGCATCGCCTGGCCGAGTTCAAGGGCAAGTATATCTTGCTGGACTTCTGGGAGCAAGGCTGCGTCCCATGCATGGAATCCCTGCCGGAACTGGAGGAAGTGGGCGACACGTATGCCGACTGCTTGGCCATCGTCAGCGTCAGCATTGACCCCGGAGACTGGTGGAAGAAGTTTGTCCGCGAGAAAGGGCTGAAGGGGAACCAATGGAACGAATTGCGCGAACAAGGGGGAACCTTGGGTACCGCTTATGGCGTCATTGTCTTCCCTTATTATGTGTTGATAGCTCCCGACGGAAAGGTGCAGGACATTTGGACCGGCTATACCGAGGGAAGATTGAAGAAGAAACTGAAAGAGAATCTGAAATGAAAGCAGAAGAAATCATAGAACTGTTCCGTCAGTTCGAAGCCATCGCTAATGAATACGAGGGGGTGGAATGTTGGAGTGCCAGAGAATTGTGCACTTTGTTAGGATACTCTAAATGGGAGAAGTTTTGTAATGTGTTGGATAAGGCAAAAGAGGCTTGTGAGAATGCGGGAGAAAATCCAGCGAATCATTTTCCCCGCGTGGGGAAAATGATAGACCTGGCCAAAGGTGCTCAGCGTGAGATAGATGACTATATGCTGACGCGCTATGCCTGCTATCTGGTAGCACAAAACGGAGACCCGCGCAAGCCGCAAGTGGCATTTGCACAGAACTATTTTGCCGTGCAGACGCGACGTGCAGAGTTGGTACAGCAACGGATATTAGACTATGAGCGGGTGGTGGCTCGCAATAAGTTGGCCGATACGGAAAGCCGTCTTTCCGGCATATTGTATGAACGGGGCGTAGACAGCAAGGGCTTTGCCATCATTCGTTCCAAGGGAGACAAAGCATTGTTCCACCTGGATACGGCGTTGCTGAAGCGTAAATTGGGGGCACCTGCGGGGCGTCCTTTGGCAGACTTCCTGCCTACCATCAGTATTAAGGCTAAGGATTTCGCAGCCGAAATGACTTCCGTGAACGTGCAGCAGAAGAATTTGCACGGACAAGAGCAGATTGGGCGTGAGCATGTGGACAACAATGCGGCGGTGAGGAATATGCTTCTTCAACGTGGGATTGTGCCCGAACAATTGCCGGTGGGAGAGGACGTGAAGAAGGTGGAGCGGCGGCTGAAGGCAGAAGAGAAGTCTTTGATTCAAAAGCAGACAAAAAAGAAACCGTAAGCCGTAATGAAATGAAGAAAAAGACATTGTTTTTCTTGTTGGGATGCCTCTCTTATTCCCTTTTGTCTGCCCAAACCCCGGGCGACAGCCTGCTCGCCGCCCGTCTCGATTCCCTTATCGAACATCAGTTGCCCAAAGGCTCCAACGTGGGCCTGTCCGTCTATGACCTCACGGACAATCGGATGCTCTATGAATACCAGGCCGACCGCTTGTCGCGTCCTGCCTCCACAATGAAGTTGGTGACGGCCATCACGGCCCTTGCCCAACCGGAGTTTGACGAACCTTTCCGCACCGAGGTGTGGTACCGGGGCAGGGTAGAGGCCGACACCCTGCACGGCGACCTGTATGTGGTGGGTGGCTTCGACCCGGAGTTCGACGAGGAAGACCTCGATTCGCTGGTCAGCGCCACGGCACGGGCTCCTTTCTCGGTGATTAAGGGACGCGTCTATGGCGACGTGTCGATGAAAGACTCCCTCTATTGGGGCAGCGGCTGGCTGTGGGACGACAATCCCTCCGCTTTTCAGCCCTATTTGTCGCCGCTGATGCTCGAGAAAGGCACGGTGCGCGTGACGGTCAGCCCCACGCAGACGGGCGATACCGCCGAGGTCAGCGTCAGTCCCGCTTCTACCTATTATAAAATAACAAACTCAGCTCTGACTCGTACACCCTCGGCCGGCGACCTCCGTGTGACGCGCCGCTGGATGGAGAACAGCAACGAAATCCTTGTGTCGGGCAACGTCACCCAGCGGCAGACGCGTACCTTCAACCTCTATTCTTCGCAGGACTTCTTCATGCACACCTTTGCCGAACGCCTCCGGGCTGCGGGCATCCGTTGCGTGTCGGACAGCCTCTATGCTTTCGGCGAACTGACGCGCGACAGCCTCGCCGCGCGATTGGCTGTACACGAGACTTCCGCTCAGCGCGTCTTGGACGAGATGCTGAAGGAGAGCGACAACCTCAATGCCGAAGCCGTGTTCTACCGCTTGGGTGCCCAATACGCCGGCCGCAAGCATATCCGTGCCCGCGATGCGCAGAAAGCCGTGCGCAGTCTCATCAAAAGGGTGGGGCTCAATGCGCTGGACTATCGCTTGGCGGACGGTTGCGGCCTGTCCCACTACGACTACATCTCGCCTACGCTGCTGGTGACCTTCTTGCGCTACGCCTACGGCCATACCGACCTCTTCCGCAAGCTCTACAAGGCCCTGCCCATCGGCGGCGTGGATGGCACGCTGAAGTATAGGATGCGTCGGGGCACACCTGCCTATCGCCGGGTCTTTGCCAAGACGGGCTCCTATACGGGCATCAACTGCTTGGCGGGTTATTTGCAGACGGAGCAGGGGCATTGGGTGGCCTTCGCCATCATGAATCAGAACGTGTTGTCCGGACGGAAGGCACGGGCGTTTCAAGACAAGGTGTGCGGGGAAATCATACATCGTGATTAGCATCAAGTCATATTCCGCAAGCTACATTCCCCTTATCAAACCACTATTTCTCCCATTCATGAGAGTGAGGAAATAGTGGAGAGATATTGGGGAGGAATTGGGCAGGAAGTGGAGGGATAGTAGGAAATGGTGAAAAAAAACAGCAGAGGCACAAAGCGCAACGGAAAAAATGCCGTGCCTTTGTGCCTCCGTATTTCAATGGATAGGGATGACTTACTTCGCGATAATCTCAAAGATTTCTACCGTGCCGTCCAGTTGCATCTTGACGGTTCCTTCGGCCACTTCCACTTGGGCGAAAGGAGCGTCGAGCGTCGTTTCAGCCAATACCTTGCCGTCCTTGTCCAACTGCTTCAGCGTGACGCCGGCGGCGGGTTGGTTCATCAACAGCGTGTAGCTCTTGGTGCCGGGCACTACTTCGAAGGCCAGCGAGCCTGCGTTGGCGTACGTCGTAGCCAGGCGCTTGTCGAAGGCATAGAGGGCTTTCTGAGCATCGGCAGCTTCGATGGCAAAGCCGATGTTGTCCAGACGCAGCGGGTTGACGTCGAAGGTGCGCACGGCTGCATAGTTCTGCTTCTTGGAGTCGAGGCGCTGCAGACGCACGTAGCGTGCCTTCACGGGTTCGCCTTTCCAGTCGATGATGTATTGCTTCTGCATGTCGTCTATCAGGGTGGTCCAGTTCTCGCCGTCGGCAGAGTATTGCAGAGCCACGTGGTCAAAGTAGTCCACATCGTCCACCGAGTTGCGGCCTTGCAGGATGTGGATTTCTTTCACGTCGATGACGCTGCCCAAGTCTGTGCCAATCCAAGAATCCTTCCTTTGGCTCACGCCCGAGGTGTAGAACGTCGTGGAGTCGTTGTCGAACATCAGTTTGGTGAGCGTGGTGCTTGAATTGCGGAAGGAGCCTACGCCTTTGTACATCTGCGGTTTGTAGCCCACTGTCTTGACGAGGAAGCCGTCGCCCATGTCGTCCATGATGTTGTCATAGAAGGGTTGCAGTTTCATCGTGCCCGATTTGTGTGCCTCGTAGGCGGCGCGCTCTTCCGGCGTCATGAGGTTTTGCACGTATTGGTTCCAGAACTTGGCGTCGTCCTTGCCTTCACGGTAGATGCGTCCCAGTTCGATGGCCCGTTTGCCGCGGATGCCCAGCTTGTTGAACTCCGTCAGCCAGGGCTTCAGTTCCTTCAGCAATCCTGCATTGGTGCAACCTTGCTCAATGGCGGCGGGGGCTTTCTCCACGCGGTCGAACTCATTCCACAGTTCTTGTGCTGCTGCGTCGTTCCAGTCGGCCAGGCGGAATATGGTGGTTTCCCACGATTCGTCGCGGCGGTAGCCCGTCTCCGTGTCGCCGGAGTGGATGGCAAAGGTGCGGTAGGCTTCCTTGGCCTTGGGCATCAGGTTCTCCAAGCCGCGCTCCCAGTTGTCCATGGGGTTGTATGCCTTGATGTTCCAGGCATAGTCGGCCACGCCGTAGAGGGCCAGCTTCGAGGCTTCGCCATATTCCATCGGGTTGCTGACCAGTCCGCTGAGGTCTTTCTCCGTCAGCGAGGTATCTACGCCGTAGGTCGGTCCTTGCAGCACGTATTGGCGGGCATAGTCCGTCACGGGGAAGTTCCACCAGTAGTAGCCCGGACGCTTGATGCGGCTGTTGAGCCACTCCATGGTCTCGCGGGTCAGGTCGCTGCACACCACGTCGCCTGTGTAGAGTATCTTGATGGACGGATCCAGCGTGCGGCCGAAGATGGCCAGGCTGCCTCTTTCAGTGGGATTGGCCCAGAGGCGGGAGTAGTCCGTGGGGCACATGGTGAGCGGTGCCACGTCGCCCTTGGCCTGCACGAATTCCTTGGTCAGGCGGTTCAGCAGTTCGGTCTGCTTCACGGGGTTGGTGCCTTCGCCTTCAATGTCGTCAAAGTAAATGGCAAACGAGCGTACGCCCAGGTCATACATCAGGTTGAACTTGTTCACCAGATTCTGATAGTCTTCTTCGTTCCACTTGATGTCTTTTCCCGGATGGATGGCCCACACGAAGTCCACGTAGTTGCGCTTGCAGGCTTGGATAAGCTCGCTGATTTGTTTGGCTTCGTCCTCCGGATAGGGCAGGCGCCAATTAGGACTGCTGTGGTAGGGGTCGTCCTTCGGTCCATATTGATAGGTGTTCATCTTGTTCTTGCCATAGAAGTCGATGAGGGAGAGGCGCACTTGGTGCGACCACGGCGTGCCGTAGAATCCTTCCACTACGCCGCGGTTGGGCAGGTCAGGCCAGTCGGCAATCGTCAGCACAGGTAATTCTGTGCGGTTGTCTCCAGCCGGTGTCTGAAGCAGTTGGCGCAAAGTCTGTATGCCGTAGAATGCACCGCGTTCGTCGTAGCCGGTGATGGTGATTTGCTTGGCGTCGATGGTCAGCGTATAGGCTCCTGATACCGGCTTGACTCCTTCTTTCTCGGCTTTCTTGGCGTTCACGTCGATGGTTACTTTTACGCCGTCTTTGGCGGCAGGCAGGAAGCTGAGGGCGTCGGCGAACAACTTTTTCTTGTCTTTCACGGCAAAGCCGTTGCTGCAGTTCAGTTTTGCGCTTTCATTGACTTCCATGGCGTGCGGAGTCGGATTGATGACGATGCCTTTGTGGTCAATCTTATGCCCCGGGATGGACGTGACATACTGTTTCTCTGAGCGCTGAGAGGAGAGGTCGAAACCCGAATCCTGTGCAGCCAGGTTGCCGCATACCAGCGTTGTGGCCAAGCAGGCGGCGAGTGATTTTACATACTTCATAGCTTTTTGATTTTAAGTAAGTGATTTATTTATATTGTGACCAATCTGTATTTCGCATATCGCCGCTCTTGGCCAGCTCGGCGTGCATGCCTAGTGCGGCGCAGACGGCGTGGGGTGTTTGTGCCTTGCCGTCGGTCAGTTTCAGGTAATCCCAGAGGAGGTTCTTGTAGTCGGGATGCGCGCAGTTCTCGATGATGGCCTGGGCGCGTTCTTTCGGGCTCTTGCCGCGTAGGTCGGCTACGCCCTGTTCGGTGACGATGACGTTGACGCTATGTTCAGTGTGGTCGTGGTGAGACACCATGGGAACGATGGCGCTGATGCGTCCTTCCTTGGCTACGGACGGGCAGGTGAAGATGGAGATGTAGGCGTTGCGCGTGAAGTCGCCGCTGCCGCCGATGCCGTTCATCATCTTCGTGCCGCCGATGTGCGTGGAGTTCACGTTGCCATAGAGGTCCGTTTCGATGGCTGTGTTGATGGAGATGATGCCCAGGCGGCGCACTACTTCGGGACTGTTGGAGATTTCGGACGGGCGCAATACCAGCTTGTCGCGGAAGAAGTCCATGTCAGTATAGATGCCTTGCAGGCAGTCGTTGGTTACGGTCAGCGAGCAGGCGCTGCCGAACTTGATGCGTCCCTCGCGGATGAGTCCGATGACCGAATTCTGGATGACCTCGGTGTACATTTCGAAAGGCGGAATGGTCTTCTCGTGTCCCAGTGCGTTGAGCACGGCGTTGGCGATGTTTCCTACGCCCGACTGCAAGGGCAGGAAAGTGGACGGGATGATGCCCCGCTTCATGTCCGCCACGAGGAAGTCTGCCACGTTCTGTCCGATTTTGTCCGTCAGCGGGTCGCCGGCGGCGAAGGAGCGGGCTTCGTCGGGCCAGTTGGTCTCCACCACGCCGATGATTTTCTTCGGATCTACCTGGATGTAGGTGGTGCCGATGCGGTCGCTGGGCTTGTAGATGGGAATCTCGCGGCGGTAGGGCGGATCCAGCGGCTCGTAGACGTCGTGCAGGCCCATGGCGGCCTTGCTATGGGCGGCGTTCAGCTCCACGATAATCTTGTCGGCCAGGCGGCAGACGGTGGGTGCGATGCCTCCGGCGGCAGTCAGGTAAATCTTGCCGTCCGGGGTTACTTCGCAGGCTTCAATGATGGCTACGTCCACCTTGCCCATGAACCCGTAGCGCAGTTCTTGGGCCATTTGCGAGAGGTGGATGTCATTGTAGGCGATTTCGCCGTTGTTCACGGCCGTGCGGAAGTCCTTGTTCGTGGTGTAGGGCGCGCGGTAGCGGATGGCCTTGGCGCGGGACAGGACACCGTCGCACGAGTCGCCTGTGGACGCGCCCGTGAAGATGCCTATCTGGAAAGGACGACCAGCGGCGTGTTCTGCTTCTGCTATCTTGGCCAGTTCGGCCGTGACGGCCTTGGCCGTTCCTGCGGGAGTGAATCCACTCAAGCCGATGTTGAAACCGTGCTTGATGTGGCTGGCAGCTTCTGCTGCCGAAATGTAGTTCAGTGCCATAATGTCTTTTATAGTGTTATATTTCTTTTGTAAAGGTTCTCTTTGTCAATACTTTCGGTTCAGTATCTCGCCCCAGATGATGGCGCGCCGTGCTTCCTCGGCGGAGCGGATGCTGTAGTCAGAAGCATCGTTTTCAGTGTCCGGCGTCGCGACAGACGGGGAAGCAGCGGCAATGTTCTGCTTAGGCTTTGCTTCCGCGAAGGTTTGTGCGGCTTTCCGCTTGGCTTTGGGGCGGGGAGGAGCTGCAGGCTCGGGAGCCGGTCCTTCGGGGATGTAGCCATCATACGTCCGGTCTTTCGGTTCGTCGGGCAGGGGAGCGGAGGGTGCTTCGGGTTGCGGCATAAAGGGGGGCAGGGACGTCTGTTTCTTCTGCGCCTCTTTTTTGGCTTGCCGGATGAAGGCCACAACCAGCACACCAGCCACCAACAAAAACTTCAAGATGTCTTCCATAAACGTATGTGTTGTTATTTTCCGCCCAAAGTTAGGAAATTATCCGGTTAAATTAAAATTAGGAAACCAAAAATTGAACGAGGGAAGGAAGTATGTTCGATAATCCGTACAAAGATACGATAAAGGCATAAAAAAAGGGCAGCTTCACAGCTCCCCTTAATCTTTTTAACCTAAACCTTAACTATGAAAAAATCTAATGTTTCTTTCGGCTACAAAATTCGGCATTTATTCTTTTTACGCCAAATTAACCAAAGAAAAACTGAATAGCGTTAACACTATTTAAAGCACGGGCATCATTCTGCGGTGACGGCCGTGCCTGCGGCGGTCACCATGAGCATGGATTCGCCGATGGTTTCATAGTCCAAGTCAATGCCTATCACGGCGTTGGCGCCCAACTGGCGGGCTTGTTCTTGCATCTCGCACAAGGCGGTTTCCTTGGCTTCGCGCAACACTTTCTTGTACGAGCCGCTGCGTCCGCCTACGATGTCGCGGATGCTGGCAAAGAAGTCGCGGAAGATGTTGGCACCGATGATGGTCTCGCCCGACACGATGCCGTAATAGCGGGTGATGTGCTTGCCCTCGAGGGCATTGGTTGTGGTCAGTAACATATTACATTCAGTTTATAGGGTTATGCTTTTGTATTATTAGTCGTGCGGGAGGAATGGAAAGTTGCATCCGGCTTCTTAAAAAAGCATAACGCTCGTCATTTCATGAAGACGAAGTACACCGCCAGGATGAGGCAGATGAAGGCCGCCAGGTGATTCCAATGCAACGCCTCGCCCTTGAAGAACAGCGTGGTGAACACGGTGAAGATAATGAGCGTGATGACCTCCTGGATGACCTTGAGCTGCATCAGCGAGAAAGGGCCGCCGTTGCCCGCGAAGCCGATGCGGTTGGCCGGAATCTGGCAGGAATACTCGAAGAGCGCGATGCCCCACGAGAAGAGGATGATGGCAAACAGCGGCCAATGGGTGGTAATCTTCATCTCCTGCAACTTCAGGTGCCCATACCAAGCGAACGTCATGAAGATGTTGGACACGATCAGCAGAAGGATGGTGTAGAATGCTTTCATATCAGTGAGTTTTTTGTCTGTTCAGAAAATCGGGGCAAAGGTACGAAATAATCTTTTAGAACATCTTCCTCACCCTTTCAATCCCCGCCACGAGCGCATCCACCTCTTCCCTCGTATTATACAGCCCGAACGACGCCCGCACCGTCCCTTCGATGCCGAGGCGCGTCATCAGCGGCTGGGCGCAGTGATGGCCCGTGCGGACGGCGATGCCGAGGCGGTCCAGCAGGGTGCCCATGTCGAAGTGGTGGATATTCCCTACCAGGAAGGAGATGACCCCGCCGCGCTCCGGTGCTTCGCCGAAGATGCGCATGCCGGGGATTTCACGGAGGCGACGGAGGGCATATTGGGTTAGTTCGTGTTCGTAGGCGGCGATGGCGTCCATGCCGAGGGCGGAGACATAATCCAACGCCTTGGCCAAGCCGGTGGTGCCGATATAGTCCGGCGTGCCCGCCTCGAACTTGAAGGGCAGTTCGTTGAAGGTGGTCCGCTCGAACGAGACGTGCTGGATCATTTCGCCGCCACCTTGGTACGGAGGCAGACGGTCCAGCCAATCCTCCTTGCCGTAGAGCACGCCCACGCCGGTGGGGCCATAGACCTTGTGGCCGGAGAAGACGTAGAAGTCGGCATCCAGCTCGCGCACGTCCACCGGCATGTGGGGGATGCTCTGCGCGCCGTCCACCAGCACGGGGACGCCGTGGGCGTGGGCGGTGCGTATCATCTCGCGGACGGGATTGACCGTGCCCAGCACGTTGCTGACGTGGGTGATGCTGACCAGTTTGGTCTTCGGGGAGAACAGCTTCTCATATTCGTCAAGAAGCAGGTTGCCCTCGTCGTCCATGGGGATGACGCGCAGCACGATGCCGCGTTGCATGGCCTGGAGTTGCCAGGGGACGATGTTGCTGTGGTGCTCCATGGTGGAGACGATGACCTCGTCGCCCGCCTGCATCAGCGAGGGGCAGAAGGTGGCGGCCAGGAGGTTGATGCTCTCCGTGGTGCCGCGGGTGAAGACGATTTCGTTGGTGGTGCGGGCGTTGATGAACTTGCGCACCGTCTCGCGGCTGGCCTCGTGCAGCTCCGTGGCCTGCTGGGAGAGGAAGTGCACGCCGCGGTGCACGTTGGCGTTGGTGTTGTAGTATTCGTTGGTGATGGCCTCGACCACGCAGCGGGGCTTCTGGGTGGTGGCACCGTTGTCCAGGTAGACCAAGGGCTTGCCGTAGATGGTGCGGCTCAGGATGGGGAAGTCGGCGCGTATTTGATGGATGTCGTACATATAGGGGTCTTTCTTTCTGATTGTCTGCGCAAATATACGGCTTTCCCCCCAAACAACTTCTTTCCCCTGTGCAAAAACTTCCGTAAGCCGTTCAAAAAGTTCCCGAAGCTTGGAGTATTCTTTATCTCCAACCTAAAGATATATATTTCCAGGCTGTAGATGAAGTTTTCAAGCGGCTTCGGGAAGTTTTCAGGCGGGGAAGGCAGGTTTTTTCCACTACTTCTGCTGTTGTTCGTAGGCACTTCGGTGTTTCAGTATGGACTGCATGTGGCTCTGCGCCCACTCCGTCAGTTGCAGGATGAGGGGGACGAGGCTCTGTCCCGTGGCGGTGAGGGCATACTCCACGCGTGGCGGTACCTCGGGATAGACCTTGCGGCTCACCAGCCCGTCTGCCTCCAGCACGGAGAGGGTGGAGGATAGCATCTTGGTGGAAATGTCGGGGATGAGCTTCCGGAGCTGATTGAAGCGCGTGGTGCCGTTCTCGCTCAGCAGCATGATGACCAGGAAGGCCCACTTGTTGCCGAAGCGGGCCACCACGTTGCGGATGGGGCAAATCTCGACGAGCGAATATTTTTCGATGTTTTTTGCCATGCTAATACACTGTTTCTCTACAAAAGTAACCTCCGGGTAACTTGGCTACCCGCGTGTAACTTCTTGTTTATGAATAAATAAGTTGATAATTTCGCACCGTCAAACCAAGAAGGACGGCCGCTGCAAAGGTAGCACGGATTCGCGATAAAGTGCAAACCTTGGCGGCAAATAAAAAGAATGATTAACCAATTCAACCAAACAAGTAGACGTATGAAACAAGTAACGACAGTGGCTGACGGGCGCAACTTCAGTGCCATCAGCGTAGGCAAGCTCAACGAGTTGAACGAGTATGTATTGCAGTTGGGTCCGGACGTGAAGATTCCCGGCAAGGTTTTTGGCGGCGCGGCGCTCCACGCCACGGGCGGCGAGTTTTCCTTCCAGGTGTTTCAGCCGGGTACGGAGACGGGCTTCTTGCACACGCACAAGGTGCACGAGGAGCTGTATTTCTTCCTCAGCGGCCGGGGTGAGTTCCAGGTGGACGGACAGGTCATCCCCGTGGCCGAAGGTTCAGTGGTGCGGGTGGCTCCCGAAGGTGAGCGTTCGGTGCGCAACAATGGCGCGGAGCCGCTCGTGATGCTGTGCGTGCAGTATCGGGGCAATACCTTCACCGAGGCCGATGCAGCGGACGGCAACATCCTGCAGAAGCCGGTGAAGTGGTAAAAGGCAAGAGAAAAGAGCAATTAAAAAGGAGGGCGCGGGATGGCGTCCTCCTTTCTAATTTTAATGATAACAATTCTTACCGGCATCCGCCGCACGTCCGGCACTTCCCCAGTTCCCCCCGGAAACGCTTCTCCACCAGCAGGTGCAGGCGGTCTTTCAGGGCATCGAGGCGGATGGTGTCCACCACCTCGTTGACGAAGGCGAACATCAGCAGCAGGCGGGCCTCACGGAGGGGGATGCCGCGCTGGCGCATATAGAACAAGGCCGCATCGTCCAGTTGTCCGACGGTGGCGCCGTGGCTGCACTTCACATCGTCGGCGTAAATCTCCAGCTGGGGCTGGGTGTACATACGGGCGTCGCGGGTGGCGCAGAGGTTGCGGTTGGTCTGGCGGGCGTCGGTGTGCTGTGCGCCGGGACGGACGAGGACGAGGCCGGCGAAGGCGCCCGTGGCGTGGTCGTCCAGTACGTATTTGAAGAGCTGGCGCGAGGCGCACGAGGGAACGGCGTGGTCCACCACGGTGCGGTTGTCCACGTGCTGGTTCTGGTCGGCGATGGCCATTCCGCAGAGGTCCAGCGAGGCATTCTCGCCGGCCAGCAGGACGCGGGTGGTGTTGCGGGTGGTGCCGTTGGTCAGCGTCATTCCGTTCAGCAGGACGTTGCTGCCTGCCTCCTGGCGGACGTAGAGGTTGCTGAGGCGGGTGGTGCCGGTGTGCGTCTCCTCCAGTTCGTAGAGGTCGAACACGCTGTCGCGGCCCGCGAAGACCTCAATGACCTGTGTGGCCAGGAAGTTCACCTCGTCCATCGTGTGGTCGCACACCAGCAGGCGGGCTTGCGCGCCGTCTTCCAGGACGATGAGCACGCGGCGGTTCACCAGCAGGGGCACGTCGCTGCGCAGGATGTTGATGAGCTGGATGGGCTTCTCCACGATGACGCCCTTGGGCACGTAGAGCAGCACGCCATCTTGTGCGAAGGCGGTGTTGAAGGCGGTCAGCCCGTCCTGCAACGTGTCGGCCAGGGTGCCGAGGTATTGCTCCACCAGTTCGGGATAGTCGTGGAAGTTGCCCAGGATGACGCCGTCGGGCAGTGTCTTTTCCGTGTAGGAGAGGGCGTCGTTCACCACGAAGAACAGGGAGGTGCTCATATTGGGCACGTCGCACTTAAACACTTCGTAGGGGTTGACGGGGATGGGCAGCCGCTTGAGGTTCATCCCGTAGTCCGGCTCAAAGGCTTTGGCCACGTCGGTGTACTTGCAGTCTTCCTGTCGGCGGGTGGGGAAGCCCAGCCGCTCGAAGTCGGCGAAGGCGTTGGCGCGCAGGCGGTTCAGCGGCTCGGTGCTGTGGTTGCGCAGCAGGGCTTCCGCCTGGGCGTATAGGTCGATGTATTGTTGTTCGGGTCTCATAAGTCTGTATCTGTTATGTCATTCTTTAGACGCGGATTGAGCGGATTAAGCGGATTTTTCTTTTTAAGATAATCACGGGCTTCTTTGGAGAAAAAGCGTCGTTTGAATTCGGGCTTCGGACCAAAGTTCAATAATAAACCAACTTCAATATCCGTAGCTTTTAAGTAGTTTACTAACTGGATTTCGTGCGCTTCTGTTAATTTACTTACCGCTTTTAGTTCCAATATTACAGAGTCATAAGCTATGATATCTGTCTCATAATAACCCACAGGCTCTCCTTTATAATGAACCGTTATTTTCTTGTGCGGCACGCAGGGGATTCCTCTACGTTGTAATTCCTTATACAACGCATTCTGGTAGACATTTTCTATAAAGCCATAGCCTAATTGATTATATACTTCATAGAAAGCTTCCAATATGGCACCTGTTTGTTCTGCCGCTTTTAGATTCATAAATAATCCGCTTAATCCGCACAATCCGCGTCTAAAAAATTACTCATTCGTTTACCTCCTTCTTTATCCAGTCAAATCCCCGTTGTTCAATCTCCTGTGCCAGTTCCGGGCCGCCGGTCTTGACGATGCGGCCACCTAGGAGCACGTGTATCGTGTCTGGTTTCAGGTAGTCCAGCAGGCGCTGGTAGTGCGTGATGACCATAGCCGAGGTCTGCGGCGTGCGCAGCTTGTTGAAGCCCTCGGCCACGATGCGCAGGGCGTCCACGTCCAGGCCGGAGTCCGTCTCGTCCAGGATGGCGAAGGTCGGCTCCAGCATGGCCATTTGGAAGATTTCATTGCGCTTCTTCTCGCCGCCGCTGAAGCCCTCGTTCACGGAGCGGTTGGCCAGCTTGCTGTCCAGCTCGACGATGGCGCGCTTCTCGCGCATCAGCTTGAGGAACTCCGAGGCACTGAGGGCGGGCAGGTGGCGGTACTTGCGCTGCTCGTTGACGGCGGTGCGCATAAAGTTCACCATTGACACGCCGGGGATTTCCACCGGGGTCTGGAAGGAGAGGAACAGTCCCTCGTGTGCCCGGTCTTCGGGCGACATAGCCAGCAGGTCCTTGCCGTTGAACAGCACCGAGCCGCGCGTCACCTCGTAGGCGGGGTGGCCGACGAGGACGTTGCTCAGCGTGCTCTTGCCCGCGCCGTTCTGTCCCATCAGGGCGTGCACCTCGCCGTCGCGGATGGTGAGGTTAATGCCTTTCAGTATTTCTTTGCCATTGATACTGGCGTGCAGGTCTTTGATTTCTAACATATATATGGTTCTTGTTTATATAGATTATTCTTCTATTTGCTCTCGCAGTTCCTGTATCTCTTGGTCGCTGATGCTTTCGCGTTCCGATTTGTCGTAGATGGTGAGTAGCCACAGATCCGTATCCGTGGCGGTGACGAGCACCGTCAGCGTGATGACTCTGGCACCGCCGCTCTTACCCTTGCCTTTCGACGTGATGGCCATACGGACTTTGCGCACGCCGCCACCGAGGTCGGCTCCTTGGGTGGGGTACTCTTCTAACGAGGCCAATAGTTGGGCATAATCCTCTTTCATTGAACGGTACTTCTTGCCCAGTCGTTTCAGTTCTTTCTTGAACTTTTCGGTCGCTTCTATCTTATAGTTCATTGAGCAAGTCCTCCGCTGGTATGCCTTTCATCTTTCCTTCCCGTATCAATTTTGCATCCTCGAAGGCCTGGCGGATATTCTCCATCACCTCGGCCTTGCTCAGGGGGCGGTATTCCTCGGCCTCTTCGGACGCGGTGGTGGGAAAGGTTTCTTCCTTTTCCTTCTGCGCCACCAGCTTTTTGATGGCCTTCAGAGCTTTCTTCAGATAGTTCTCGTTGTCGGCGAGGTAGCTCAACTCGCGCAACAACTCGGCGTTCAGGTTCATAGTCGTATTCATAAATGTTCCTCCTTCTTCATTTACCCCACGCTCCCCTCCAGCGACACGCTCAGCAGCTTCTGAGCCTCCACGGCAAACTCCATCGGCAGCTTGTTGAGCACCTCCTTGGCATAGCCGTTGACGATGAGGCCCACGGCATCCTCGGTGGAGATGCCGCGCTGGTTGCAGTAGAATATCTGGTCCTCGCTGATTTTGGACGTGGTGGCTTCGTGCTCCACCACGGCCGTCTCGTTGTGGATGTCCATATAGGGGAAGGTGTGCGCGCCGCAATGGCTGCCCAGCAGGAGGGAGTCGCACTGGCTGTAGTTGCGGGCGTTGTCGGCACGCTGACCCACCTTGACCAGGCCGCGGTAGGAGTTCTCGCTCAGTCCGGCGGAGATGCCTTTGCTGACGATGGTGGAGCGGGTGTTGCGTCCGATGTGTATCATCTTCGTGCCCGTGTCTGCCTGCTGGTGGTGGTTGGTGACGGCCACGCTGTAGAACTCGCCCACGGAGTTGTCGCCCGCCAGGATGGTGCTGGGATACTTCCACGTGATGGCGCTGCCCGTCTCCACTTGCGTCCAGGAGAGCTTGGAGGATTCGCCCTTGCACAGGCCGCGCTTGGTGACGAAGTTGTACACGCCGCCACGGCCCTCGGCATCGCCGGGATACCAGTTCTGCACGGTGCTGTACTTCACCTCGGCGCGGTCGTGGACCACGATTTCCACGATGGCGGCGTGCAGTTGGTTCTCGTCGCGCATCGGGGCGGTGCAGCCCTCCAGGTAGGACACGTAGCTGTCATCGTCCGCCACGATGAGGGTGCGCTCGAACTGGCCCGTGTTGCGGGCATTGATGCGGAAGTAGGTGGACAATTCCATAGGGCAGCGTACGCCCTTGGGAATATAGACGAACGACCCGTCGGAGAACACGGCGGAGTTGAGTGCGGCGAAGAAGTTGTCGCGGTAGGGCACCACCGAGCCCAGGTACTTTTGCACCAGGTCGGGATGCTCGCGCACGGCCTCGCTGATGGAGCAGAAGATGATGCCTTTCTCCATCAGCGTCTCCTTGAAGGTGGTCTTGACGGACACGGAGTCCATCACGGCGTCCACGGCCATGCCGCTCAGCGCCATCTGCTCCTCCAGGGGGATGCCCAGCTTGTTGAAGGTCTTGATGAGCTCGGGGTCTACGTCGTCCAACGACTTGGGCGCGTCCTTCTTCTGCGCCGTGGGGTCGGCGTAGTAGGAGATGGCCTGGTAGTCAATCTCCGGGATGCGGAGGTGGGCCCACGTGGGCATGTCCATCGTCAGCCAGTGACGGTAGGCCTTGAGGCGGAAGTCCAGGAGCCACTCCGGTTCGCCTTTTTTCTCGGAGATGAGGCGCACGGTGTCCTCCGTCAGTCCGCGGTCGATGATGTCGGTGTGCACGTCGGTGGTGAATCCGTACTTGTACTTCTCCTCCGTGAGGCGGCGCACCAGCTCGTTGTCCGTCTTGAGGTCCTTATCTTTATTCTTGTCAGATTCGTTGGGTTGCATCGTTTATCTCGTTATAGATTTGTTTCGTAATGTCTTGTGCGGCGGGCAGGAAGAGTCCGGCCAGCGGCTCCAGGCGATGGTAGAGCAGGGATTGGCGTTTGGCGTCACGGCTCAGCAGGACATCGTCTGTGTCCACCACCTCGACCACACACACCAGCAGGCTCAGCACCAGGGCGTGTACCAGTCCGCCCAGCGCGGCGCCCAGCAGGCGGTTCACCCACCCCAGGCAGATGGCCTCCATCGCCTTGGTAAGCAGCGCGGCCACCAGCCAGAACAGCAGCGGCACGGCCACCCAGATGGCCACGAAGGCCAGCACTTGCGCCACGGTGAGATTGTCCGTCACCTGACTGAACACCCGCTCGGCCACCGTGGCATACAGGGCCTTGGCTGCCAGCAGTCCCACCACCAGTCCCAGCAGCGCGGCCAGTTGTTTCAGCGCCCCCTTCGCAAAGCCCAGGACGATGCCCAGGCCGATGACGAGGAGGAAGATGATGTCGAGGGTGTTCATAGCGCTTTATTGCTTATCCGGCTTCAGCCACCGGTCCAGCCAGGCGAAGAACGTCCGTTGCCACAACACGCCATTCTGGGGCTTCAGCACCCAGTGGTTCTCGTCGGGGAAGATGAGCAGTTGCGACGGGATGCCACGCAGCTGGGCGGCGTCGAAGGCGGCCATGGTCTGGTTGGCCAGGATGCGGTAGTCCTTCTCGCCGTGGATGCAGAGGATGGGGGTGTCCCACTTGTCTACAAACTTGTGGGGCGAATTGGCGAAGGTGCGCTGTGCCGTTTCGTTCTCCGTATCCCAATAAGCGCCGCCCATGTCCCAGTTGGCAAACCATTTCTCTTCGGTCTCTAGGTACTGCATCTCCATGTTGAAGATGCCGTCGTGGGCGATGAACGCCTTGAAGCGTCCCTCGTGGTGTCCGGCCAGCCAGTAGACGGAGAAGCCGCCGAAGCTGGCGCCCACGCATCCCAGGTGATTACGGTCCACGAACGGCTCCTGAGCCACGGCGTCGATGGCCGTCAGATAGTCCTTCATGCACTGGCCGCCGTAGTCGCCGCTGATGGCTTCGTTCCACTCCGTGCCGAATCCCGGCATGCCGCGGCGACAGGGAGCCACGACGATGTAGTCGTTGGCTGCCATCATTTGGAAGTTCCAGCGGAAGCTCCAGAACTGGCTGAGCGGGCTTTGCGGGCCGCCTTCACAATATAATAAGGTGGGATACTTCTTCTTCGGGTCGAACTGCGGCGGGTAGATCACCCACACGAGCATATCCTTGTCGTCCGTCGTCTTGATCCATCGCTCTTCCACGCGGCCCATCTCCAGCTGGTCGTAGATGTGGCGGTTCTCCTGCGTCAGCTGGCGGCTCTCGGCATACTGGTTGCGTGCGGCGGTGCCGGGGGCCACGATGTAGATTTCATCGGCCTGGCTCATCGAGTGGCGTGTGGCGATGAGGTTGTTGCCGCAGAGGGCGATGCTGCCGTAGTCGTGCAGGCCGTCGGTGAGCTTGACGGGGAGTTTGTCTTCCTTCCAGTCGTTCAGGCCCAGGGAGTAGATTTGCGTGGTGCCGTGCCACGTGGCGGTGAGGTAGAACAGCGAGTCTGTGGCCCAGAGGTAGCTGTCCACGTTGGTGTCGAAGCTGCCGCTGGCGCAGAACTTCTCCATCTTCTCCAGGTCGAGGACGTAGAGGCAGTTGAGGTCGCTCTCGTAGCCGTCGCGGGCCATGCTCTGCCAGGCTATGTATTTGCCGTCGGGCGAGAACTGCGGGTTGATGTCGTAGCCCAGGTTCATATCTGCCCCACGGGATGAGCCGATGGCTTTGTGGACGGGTTCGCCGGCCATGGCTTTCTGTAGTTCAATAGGCACCAGCGACTTTATTCCCTCGTCCTTGCAGAGGTTAACGGTGCTGTCCGCCTTCAGGTCGTAGAGGTAGATGTCCGAGTCGGTGGAGACGGCGTAGGCCTTGCCCGTCTTCTTGCGGCAGGTGTAGGCGATTTTGTCCGACTGGGGACTCCACGCCAGCTGCTCGATGCCGCCGAAGGGCTTCATGGGGCTTTCGTAGGGCTCGCCCTCCAGGATGTCGCGGATGTTGCTGATTTCGTCGCCGTCAAAGTCGGCCACGAAAGGATGCGGGGCGGTGGTGGTCCACTCGTCCCAATGCTTGTACATCAGGCTGTCCACGATGATGCCGCTGGTCTGTGGCAGGTCGGGATACTTCTCGGCGGTGCTCTTCACCGTCTTCACCTGCGCGATGAAGAGCAGCTTCTTGCCGTCGGGGCTGAAAGAGAAGCCTTCGATGCCGCCCTCATAGTCGGTCAGCCGGTGGCGGTCCGAGCCGTCCGGATCCATTTCCCACACCTGCATGGAGCCGCTCTCGTTGCTCAGATAGGCCAGCTTCTTGCCGTCCTTGATCCACGTCGGCTGGCTCTCCTGCCACTCGTCGCGGGTCAGCTGGGTGTTGGCGCTGCCGTCGGCGTTCATCACGAATATCTCTGTGTTGCTCTTGTTCTGGGGCACGCTGTAGTAGCTCACGGTGTAGGCCACCTTCCCGGCGTCGGGCGACACGGCCACGCCGCCTATGCGTCCCATGGCCCAGAGGGCTTCGGGCGTCAGGCGTTTGCCTTTGATCCGGATGTCCGACCGCTCGATGAGGAGGCTGTCCGGATTTGCCGCTTCCTGTGCGGGTGCCGTTTCCTTGCCTCCTCCGCAGGAGGCTGTTGCCAAAAGAATGGCTGACATAATCAATAGGTTGAATGATTTCATATATACAACAATATATTTCGCCTGCGAAGTTACTAATTAAATGTAAAACACCGATGTTTCGTTAAACTTTTTACATAACTTTGTGTCATAAACCTGTAACCAATAAACTTAAAAAGCAATGAAGACGATGAGATTGACCATTGTATGCCTCTTGGCAGTGTTATTCGCAGGTGCGGGAAATGCGATGGCGCAAGATGAGCGCCGTGATTATTCCGAGCAGCGGCTAAAGTTGCGTGCTGAAATGATGGCCTTGGATATGGCCGAGCGTTACAATCTGGACGAGAAGCAGGTGAAGGAACTGACGGAAGCCAATCTGGAGTGGCTTCGGAAGCGGGGTGATAACTCCGGTTTGCGTCCCGGTCCACGTCCCGGCGACCGTGACCGTCGTTGGGCAGGCCGTCCTCATCATCGTCGCGACTGGCATCGTGGAGGATGTTGTGGAGGTTCACGTCATGCCCACTATTGCCGTGAGGCTTATGTTGTGGACAGACATCATGCTCCCGATTGTCCCTATTATGATGATACCCGCCGTCCGGCTCCCACGAAGGAAGAATTGGAGGAGCGTGCCGCTGAGCGTAAGAAGGCTTTTGAGGAACGTAACGCCGCTCGCAATGCTTATGAGGAAAATCTGAAGAAGATCATGACGGAAGAGCAGTACAAAGCTTACCGCGAGAATCGGCCGGGTGCACGTTGGTGAATCCTGAATTTTTACAGATTCTATGTTGAGTTAGATAATTAAATTAACATAATTAATCAGGGCATTTGGGAGAAAAATATCTCTTTAACGGGTGAATTCAGACAAAAAATATGAGAAGATAAACTATTGCAAAATGGTGATATTCAGCGGCATATATTATTTTGTGTAAAAGAGTTTGATTTTTGTTTGCCGTTCATCCGTTATCCCTTCGTTTCTCCTCTCTTTTTCCTCTCTTTCTCCTCTCTTTTTGGTCTCTTTCGGGAAAGGCGCAGAAAGGGAAGCATAAAAGACATGCATAAGTTAATGAAATGCGCCGATATACAGGAATAAATATTTACTATAAAGCGACAGTTGTTCTTTCCATATCCATTGCCATACGTAATGGGCAGACGAAATCCGATTACAACCTTCAGTTCGCCACGGCCCCCCGTTTATTCAAAATATTGCAGTTTGAAGAGAGCGAACTACATTTGTGTTATTGACGAAAAAAGAGGGTGCATCGATTATTACGACACACCCTCTCTTTTTTCGTATAGGATATTTTACAGAGTCTGTTTTACTTCCACTTCCTCGTAGGTTTCGATAATATCGCCTACCTTGATATCGTTGCAGTTGGTCAGGCTGATACCGCACTCGAAGTTGGTACCTACTTCCTTTACATCATCCTTGAATCGCTTCAAGGCATTGATGGCACCGGTGTAGACTACAATACCGTCGCGGATGAGGCGTGCCTTGTCGGTGCGTTTCACCTTGCCGGTCTTCACCATCGCACCGGCCACTTGACCCACCTTGCTGATGTTGAATACCTCGCGCACTTCGATGGTGGCGGTTACCTGCTCCTTCAGCGTCGGGGCAAGCATACCCTCCATGGCGGCCTTTACTTCCTCGATGGCATCGTAGATGATGGAGTACTTGCGGATGTCCACGCCTTCCTGTTCGGCCAACTTGGCGGCACCGCTGGACGGACGCACCTGGAAGCCCACGATGATGGCGTCGGATGCGGCGGCCAATGATACATCGGACTCCGAAATCTGTCCCACGCCCTTGTGGATGACGTTCACCTGAATCTGCTCTGTGGAGAGCTTGATGAGCGAGTCGCTCAATGCCTCTACCGAACCGTCCACGTCGCCCTTGACGATGATGTTCAGTTCGTGGAAGTCTCCCAGTGCCAGGCGGCGGCCCACTTCGTCGAGGGTCAGCATCTTCTGCGTGCGCAGGCCCTGTTCGCGTTGCAGCTGTTCGCGCTTGTTGGCGATTTCACGGGCTTCCTGCTCTGTCTCGATAACGTGGAAGGTATCGCCGGCGGCAGGTGCACCGTTCAGACCCAAGATAAGGGCAGGTTCGGACGGGCCGGCCTGCTTCATGCGCTGGTTACGTTCGTTGAACATGGCTTTCACCTTGCCGTAGTGTGTACCGGCCAAAACGATGTCTCCCACTTTCAGTGTACCGTTGGACACGAGCACCGTGGCCACATAGCCGCGGCCTTTGTCCAAGGATGATTCGATGATGGAGCCCGTGGCACGGCGGTTGGGATTGGCTTTCAAGTCAAGCATCTCGGCCTCCAGCAGCACCTTTTCCAGCAGTTCATTGACACCGATGCCCTTCTTGGCGGAGATGTCCTGCGACTGGTATTTACCGCCCCACTCCTCGACGAGGTAGTTCATGTTGGCCAGCTCTTCCTTTATCTTGTCCGGGTTGGCGGCCGGTTTATCTATCTTGTTGATGGCGAATACGATGGGTACGCCGGCAGCCATGGCATGGTTGATAGCCTCCTTGGTTTGCGGCATGACATTGTCGTCCGCAGCTACGATGACGATGACCACGTCCGTAACTTTGGCACCACGGGCACGCATGGCTGTGAAGGCTTCATGTCCCGGTGTATCAAGGAAGGTAATCTGTCGTCCGTCTTCCAGTGTCACGTGGTAAGCACCAATGTGCTGTGTGATACCGCCGGCCTCACCTGCGATGACGTTTGACTTGCGGATATAGTCCAGCAATGAGGTCTTACCATGGTCTACGTGTCCCATCACCGTTACAATCGGGGCACGCGGCTGCAAGTCTTCTTCCTTGTCGGCTTCTTCGACAATAGCTTGTGCCACTTCTGCACTGACGTATTCCGTCTTGAAGCCGAATTCTTCGGCCACCAGGTTGATGGTCTCCGCATCCAGGCGTTGGTTGATGGATACCATGATGCCCACGCTCATGCAGGTGGCGATGACCTGCGTCACAGGTACATTCATCATGCTGGCCAACTCGTTGGCCGTCACGAATTCCGTCAGCTTCAGTACCTTGCTTTCAGCCTCTTCCTGATCCTCCAATTCCTGGCGGCGTTCGGCATCCAGTTCACGTTTTTCCTTGCGGTACTTGGCTGCCTTGTTCTTGCCCTTGGCGGTGAGGCGGGCCAATGTTTCTTTTACTTGTTTGGCTACATCTTCTTCGCTAACCTCTTGCTTGACAACAGGCTTCTTGAAGCGATCCTTATTCTTCTTGCCGCTACCTTGGGCTTCCTTGTTGTTTCCGCCTTTCGGATGGTCGCCGGCTCCGGCTTTCGGGAAGTTGGATACGCTATTGATATCCACTTTTTCCTTATTGATGCGGGCGCGTTTCTTTTTGGCGTCTCCGTCTTTGGCATCTTTGCCGATCTTGGCGTCATCGCGGCGTATTTCCTTGATGATGGCCTCCTTCATCTGTTTGCGCTGGTCTTGGCGTTGTTTCTCTTTCTCCTCGCGTTCGCGGCGTTTTTCCTCCTTCGATTTCTTCCGTGGACGTGTGGATTGGTTCAGCGCTGCCAAGTCAATCTGGCCGATGATGTTTATTTTGGTGCCCAGGCCTTCATGATGTATTTTGAAGACCTCTTCTTCTTGTTTGCCCGGTTGCTCTTCTTCCGCAGGAGATTCTTCCTCGGCGGCCGGAGTTTCCGGTTCTTCTTGGGTGACGACGGGTTCTTCTGCCACAGGCTTCTCTTCCTCGGGCTGTGCTTCCGTTTGAGGTTGCTCTGCTACAGGTGCCGGGACTGGCTCTTCCACTTCGGGAGTGGGTTGCGGCATTTCTACGGGTTCGGCTTCCTGAACGGGTTCTGGCTCAGGTTCAGGTTCTGATTTAGGCGTTTGGGGAACAGGCACCGCTTGTTTGGGGTGCTTTAGGCTCTCCAGATCAACCTTACCTATCGGTTTGAATTTGGGCAGTTTATCCTCCGGAATGACGGTTTTTATCTCTTCCGTTGTTTTTTCTTTTTCCTGCGCTCCGTTATTTTCGTGTGCTGCAGTGCGGGCGGCGGCTTTATTGCGTTCTTTGTAGCTTTGCCGCTCTTGGCTGAAGCGTTCCGATTTAATTTTAAGGTCTTTGTCCGTACTGAATTCTTTCTTGAGCATTTCAAATTGCTCGTCCGTAATCTTCGTGTTGGGATTTGCCTCCACGGTAAATCCCTTCTTTTGCAGGAATTCGACGGCGGTCGTGATTCCCACGTTCAAGTCTCTTGTTACTTTGTTTAACCTAATCGTCATATAGTTTTTTTTGGCACCTTAACCCATTAACTTATTCTTCTTCAAACTCTTTCTTCAGGATGCGGATGACTTCGTCCACGGTTTCCTCTTCCAGATCAGCCTGTTCAATGAGCATTTCGCGCGGGGCGTTCAGCACGGCTTTAGCTGTCTCAATGCCGATGCCCTTGATGGCGTCGATGACCCATCCTTCTATTTCGTCGCGGAACTCATCCAAATAGATATCCTCATCTCCCTGCGGTGTGTTATCGTCCACTTCGCGGAAGACGTCGATGGTATATTCCGTCAGCATGCTGGCCAGCTTGATGTTGAGGCCGCCCTTACCGATGGCCAATGATACTTCCTCGGGTTTTAGGAATACTTCGGCCTTGCGTTCTTCCTCGTTCAACTTGATAGACGAGATGTGGGCAGGACTCAGCGCGCGCTGGATGAACAGCTGTGTATTGCTGGTATAGTTGATGACGTCGATATTCTCGTTGCGCAGTTCGCGTACGATACCATGGATACGGCTACCCTTGACACCCACGCAAGCTCCTACGGGGTCGATACGGTCGTCATAGCTTTCTACGGCAATTTTTGCACGTTCGCCGGGGATGCGGGCAATCTTCTTGATGGTGATGAGGCCGTCGTTGATCTCGGGCACCTCCAGTTCGAAGAGGCGTTGCAGGAAGACGGGCGACGTGCGGCTCAGTATGATCTTCGGATTGTTGTTCTTGTTCTCCACGCGGTCTACTACGGCGCGAACCGTTTCTCCCTTGTGGTAGAAGTCGGTGGGTATCTGTTCGGACTTGGGGAGCAACAGCTCGTTCTGCTCATCGTCCATCAGCAGCATTTCCTTCTTCCATATCTGGTAGACTTCGGCGCTGATGATAGTGCCCACCTTATCTATATATTTGTTGTACAGCGTGTCTTTTTCCAATTCCAATATCTTGGAAGCCAGTGTCTGCCGCAGGTTCAGGATGGCACGACGGCCAAAGCTGGCGAAGTTCACTTCGTCGGTCACCTCTTCGCCTACCTCATAGGAGGCGTCTATCTTTTGCGCTTCGCTCAACGGAATCTGCAGGTTGGGATTTGTCAGGTCCTCGTCGGCCACCACTTCGCGGTTGCGCCAGATCTCGAAGTCACCTTTATCCGGGTTCACAATCACGTCATAGTTCTCGTCCGTACCAAACATCTTTGCAATCACGCTGCGGAAGGATTCTTCCAGCACGCTCACCATCGTGGTGCGGTTGATGTTCTTCAGTTCCTTGAATTCCGCAAAGGTGTCCACCAGGCTTACTGTCTCTTCTTTCTTGGCCATATCTTATTTAAAAGTGATTAAGTATTTAGTATATTTTATATCATCGTAAGAAAAATTCAGGTCCTCGCTCACCATCTTGGGGCGTTTGGCTCCTTCTTCTTTCACTTTCTTCAGGATGGTCAGCGTGAAGTGGTTCTCGTCCGCTTCCTTCAAGATACCCTGCAATTTGCGGTTGTCCTTGGTCAGCACCTCCACTTCCTCGCCTGTATGGGCCAGGTATTGTTGCAGCACCTTGAACGGTTGTCCGATGCCTGCCGAGCCTACTTCCAGTTCATAATCCTCTTGTTCACGATCCAGTCTGGATTCGATGTAGCGGCTCAGTTCTACGCAATCTTCTATCCAGACACCCTCCTTGTGGTCTATTTCCACCACAATCTTGTCATCAGGACTGATGTTGACTTCCACCAGGAAGTAGTCCTTACCTTCCAGCCATTCGTCAACGATTTGGCAAACAGTTTTCTTTTCTATCATAGATTAACGACCATTAAGAACAAAAAAGAGGAGCTTGATTGCCCCTCACCTTTCATCCATTCCGCTGCAAAGATAGTAATAATCTGTTCGGCTACAAAATATTACTCAAAAAAAGCTGCAGATTGTCCGTTTTTTCCCGATGTTGAGGCGATATCGCTCCGTTTGAAGCGGATTCCGGGAGTCTTTGCTGCAGATTCCGAGCCTCTTTGCAGCAGATTGCGTGCCCCTTTGTATGGAGGTGTAAAAGGAGAAAAAGTATGCTTGACTTGAAATTATTGGGACAACCGCTTTCCCGATTCGTCGAAAGCCGATATATTTGTAGCAACAAATCCAATTAAACGTAATAACACTATGAAGGAAAAATGTATCTGGCTGCTCTGTCTGCTGATGTTGGCAGGATGGGTGAATGCCCAGCAGAATGTGTCGTTCAGGGAAGGAAATGTGGTTTCGCCACAGGTAAATGCAGACAATAGCGTGACGTTCCGTGTCCGTGCCCCGCGGGCGGAGAGTGTATCGGTGTTGGGTGACTGGGCTGCTGATAAGGGAGTGGGTACGATGACGAAAGATGCGGATGGCGTGTGGACATATACTACGCCGGTTCTTCCCTCCGAAATGTACACTTACCGCTTCCTCATCGACGGAGTGGCAGGTCTGGATCCTTCCAATCCTTTTACACGGCGCGATGTAGGCAATGTGTTCAGCATCTTCTACGTTGGTGGGGGCTGTGCAGATTATTACCAGGTGCGCGATGTTCCACATGGAACTGTGTCGGCAGTCTGGTATCCGTCCGAGCAGTTGGGTGCAACCCGTCGTTTGTCTGTCTATACGCCGCCTATGTATGAGGCTGAATCTGAACGCCGTTTCCCGGTACTCTATCTCCTGCATGGCAGTGGTGGCGATGAGAATGCCTGGGTAGAACTAGGACATGTGGCCCGTATCATGGATAACCTGATAGCCGAGGGCAAGGCCGAGCCAATGATTGTGGTGATGCCCAACGGTAACTCCGGCAAGCAGGCGGCTCCGGGAGAAACCAGTGAGAATCTGTCCTACAAACCCGCCATGACCAATCTTATTCCCGGTTCATACAAGAACGGCAAGTATGAAATGGCCTTTCCCGAGATTGTTCGCTTCATAGATAGTCGCTATCGCACTCTTCCCGACAAAGCTCACCGGGCCTTGGCCGGACTTTCGATGGGTGGTTTTCATTCTTTATATATCTCAGTCAATCATCCTGCCTATTTCGATTATATCGGTCTTTTCTCTGCCGGCTTGGATATGAGCAATGTGGATGTGGCCCAACCGGCTTACGACGATCTGGATGGAAAGTTGAAAGCCTTGCAGCAGGCCGGTTATAAGTTGTTTTGGGTGGCTATCGGTAATGAAGATTTCCTCTATCAGGCCAACCAGGACTTCTGTAAACGTCTGGACAGGTTGCAGTTCGACTATGAGTATCATGAATCTGCACGCGGGCATCTGTGGTCCAACTGGCGGCAGTATCTGTTGCTCTTTGCACCACGGCTTTTTAAGTAACTTCTAATTATCACGTATGAAATTTATCTCCTGGAATGTAAACGGCCTGCGTGCCTGCAAGGACAAGGGCTTTATCGAGGCGTTCCATCAGTTGGACGCCGACTTCTTCTGCCTGCAAGAAACCAAGATGCAGGCCGGACAATTGGATCTGTCTTTCGACGGCTATGAGTCTTATTGGAATTATGCCGAAAAGAAAGGTTATTCAGGGACAGCCATCTATACCCGTCATAAGCCTTTGAATGTCACCTATGGCATTGATATCGAGCATCATGACAAAGAAGGGCGTGTCATCACCCTTGAAATGCCGGACTTTTATCTTGTCACGGTCTATGTGCCTAATTCTCAAGATGAACTGCGCCGATTGGACTATCGTATGACGTGGGAAGATGATTTCCGCGCCTACCTGCAGGGATTGGATGCGTGCAAACCGGTCATTGTCTGCGGCGATCTCAACGTAGCGCATCAGGAAATCGACCTGAAGAATCCCAAGACCAACCGCCGCAATGCCGGTTTCACGGACGAAGAGCGTGCCAAGTTCGGCGAATTGCTGGATGCAGGCTTTACCGATACCTTCCGCTATTTTTATCCGGATAAGAAAGACATTTATTCCTGGTGGTCCTATCGTTTCAAGGCACGCGAAAAGAATGCCGGCTGGCGTATTGATTATTTCCTGGTGTCCAACCGCTTGAATGATAAGCTGGTCAGTGCAGGCATCCATACGGAGGTTTATGGCTCCGATCATTGCCCGGTGGAAGTAGTGATAGACTTGTAGGGTTACAGCAGTCCGAACGTATATCCCTCTTCTTTCAGAAAGTCAATACTTCGCGGGAGTGCATAAGTCAGGTTCCCATTGTTCCAGGACTTCAACGAGTCATGGAAAGTGATGATGGAACCGTTGCGGGCATAACGCATCACATTGGCCAATACTTGGGGCGGGCGTAACTTTTTGGAGTAATCGCGCGTCACAAGATCCCACATGATGATGCGGTAATGCTTGCGCAACACCATGTACTGCCCCCACGTCATGTGTCCGTGAGGCGGCCGGAAGAGCAGAGGGAACAAGGCTTTTTCTACCAAAATATCGTCCGCTCCTTCTTCGCAGGTAGCCAGCATGAACTCATGCGCCCGCTTCACGTTGTCCAGGTAGGGATAAGAAGCGTGTTCAAATCCGCGAAGGTGGTTGTAGGTGTGGTTGCCGATGCGGTGCCCTCTTTCCACGACTTCCTGGAAGATGTCCGGATGTTTGCGGATGTTGTCACCTACTTGAAAGAAAGTTGCCTTGATTTCGTATTGGTCCAATAAGTCCAATACCCAAGGCGTCACCTCGGGGATGGGGCCGTCATCGAAGGTCAGGTAGACTTTCTTCTCAGCGGGATCCATCCGCCAGAGGGCGCTTGGATAGAGTTTGCGTACTATTTCCGGAGGTTGTTCGATGAACACAACTTGCTTCTTTTTTATTCGGTATATCCCATGCGTTCCATATACTGGTGGTACAGTTCGCCCAACTTCTCCTCGTAGGTTTCGGTCAGTTGGGAATTGTACTTCCGCATTTGTTTCACTTCCGCATCCAGCAAGGCCAAGTGATATTCCGCCTCTCCGGTGGATACCAGGAAGCGGTTGTCATCCAGGCTCAGATACCAGGTGACGTATTCCACGGCCTTGTCCGCCAATGCTTTCACAATGGCATCGGCTTTTTCCGTCTCACCCAGTTGATAGTAGGCCTCAGCCATTTGTAAAGAGCCGTTCTGGAAGTCATAAGGAACATTGACTGCAGGAACCATTTTTTCCACATAGTCCAAGGCTGCCTTTGCCTTGTCTTTCTTCCCTTCCTTCATTAGCTGCTGCACCAGTTGCGCGAAGATGCGGCGGTGCGAGTAGCACATGCGCAGGGCGTTCTCGTCGATGTAGATGCCCGGCTGGTCGATGCCGCCGAACTTGAACTTGTGCATCAGGTTGTCATACATCTTCTCTGAGTCAATGGTGACACCTGTCTTTGTGTTGTCAAAGGGAGTGAAGCGGTAGGCCAGTCCTTCCTGTACGAAGTGGTTGGCCATACCCAGTTGGTTGTCTGTACCTACGCTGATAGCCATGTAGAGAGGACGTTCCCAGTTGGTCTCGGCCAGCATCTCCAGCATCATCAGCTCATTCTTGTACAATCCGCGCTTACCTTTCAGTGAGATGTGCATATAGTCAGGGATGCTGTCGCCGGGAATCATCATGCCGCTGCGGCGCACGGCCTCCTTATCCACCTTGATGACGATGCTGTCTGTGGGGATGATGTTCAAGTCCTTGTTATTGGGGTTGCGCACCCAATGCTCCAGGATGTTCTTCAGTTCGTAAGGATTCTCACCCCACTGCTTTTCGATGTTGAGCTTCACTTCCGGGTTGCCGGCTATGGCCTCTTTCTCCGCCTCGGCGTAGAGTTGATCAATGCTCTTGGCCACTTCGGGATGCACGGGGATATACTCGTTGTTGCCTTCCACATAGTCGCTGCGATTCCACGTGATGGGTACCGAGGGACTGTCATAGGCCGGGCGTTTCATCTGATCTATATACCAGTCCGTTTGCAGGTAAGACAAGTTGCAGGTGCGTGCGTCGGGACGGAAACCTTCGGTCTCTTGTCCGTACCACAAGGGGAAAGTATCATTATCTCCGTTGGTGAAGATAATCGGATTGCCGCTCTCCTGCAAGGACATCAGGTAGTTTTCGCCGAAGTCCCGTGCCATGTATCGGCCGCTACGGTCATGGTCATCCCATGTCTGGCTGGCCATCTGTATGGGTACCAGCAGGCATACCAAACTTACCACTCCGGCCAGTGCAGGACTTGCCTCCCGACCTTTGCGGGCCAAGGCATGGGTCAGTCCGGCCACGCCCATACCTATCCAGATGGCAAAGGCGTAGAACGAGCCGGCATACGCATAATCGCGTTCACGCGGCTGCATGGGTGTCTGGTTAAGATAAAGCACAATGGCAATGCCTGTCATGAAAAACAGGAAGAATACCACCCAGAATTGCTGGATGCCCCGGCGTCCGCGGTAAGCTTGCCAGAGAAGGCCGATGATGCCCAGCAACAGAGGCAGGCAATAGAAGACATTGCGTCCCTTGTTCTCCTTCAGCTCCGTGGGCAGGTATGTCTGGTCGCCTATCAGCCAATTGTCGATGAAGGAAATACCCGTTATCCAGTTGCCATGCTCTATTTCGCCATGACCTTGGATATCATTCTGACGGCCGGCGAAGTTCCACAGGAAGTAACGCCAATACATCCAGTTGAGCTGGTAGGAGAAGAAGAATTTGATGTTCTCCCACTGCGTGGGGATGTTCACCATCACCATTTCGCCACAACGGTCGTAGGCCTCGTCATGACCCTTGATATCCATCCATGCCTTGTAGTATTGCGTATGCGCGCTGCTGTACATACGGGGGAAAAGCATATTCTGTGCATACTCATACTCGATGCGTCCGGGAATCTCCACGTAGCTGTCCTTCTCGTCGGGCGAAGCCTTCTCCTTGCGGATGAACTTTGTATCCTCGCTGGAGATGCGCGGCTCGCAATAGCCGTCATCCGTCGGGTCAAGGGCTACTTGTGAAGAGAATGCCTGGCCGTAGAACAACGGGCGGGTACCATACTGTTCGCGACCCAGGTATTCACCCAAGGTGAAGATATCCTCCGGCGAGTTCTGATCCATCGGGGTATTGGCGGTCGAACGGATGACAATCAGTGCATAGGACGAATAACCCACCACGATGAGCAGTGTGCAGAGGAGAGCCGTATTCAAGGTACGCGCACTGACACGGTATTTCTCTTTCAGCGCAGCCTGTGTCTGAGGACGCAGATAGAACCATAATAAGGCTATGACAATGAGGCCGATGACCACAGCTCCCGCTCCATGCCCGTAGAAGGGTATGCCCAGCAAGGCGATGCCCAAGACAAAGGACAGAGCCATACGCAGTTTATTGCGGTCTTGGTAACTCTCGTACACACCCCATATCAATGCGGCGGCCAATACCAATACATAGACCAGCACTCCCGAATTGAAAGGCATCCCCAATGTATTGACGAACAACAGTTCGAACCATCCGCCCACCTTCACGATGCCCGGCACCATGCCATAGAGCACTACCGCCACCAGCACCGCCGAACCGAGCAGGGCCAACAGTGAACCTTTGGCGTTGGCATTGGGCACTTTTTTATAATAGTATATCAGTACGATGGCAGGCAGGCACAGCAAGTTAAGCAGGTGCACGCCGATGCTGAGACCCGTCAGATAGGCAATGAGCACCAGCCAACGGTCGCTGTGCGGCTGGTCGGCCACATCCTCCCACTTCAGGATAAGCCAGAATACCACGGCGGTGAACAATGACGAGAAAGCATATACCTCGCCTTCCACGGCCGAGAACCAGAAGGTGTCGCTGAACGTATAGGCCAGGGCGCCTACCAGTCCGCTGCCCATGATGGTGATAATCTGTGCAGTGGTGATATGCTCCTCATCCTTGATGACCAGCTTGCGTACCAGGTGCGTGATGGTCCAGAAGAGGAACAAGATGCACGCGCCGCTCATCAGCGCGCTCATGTAGTTCACCATCTTGGCCACCTCGGAGGGGTCGGAAGCAAACTGCGAGAACAGGTTTGCCACCAGCATGAAAAACGGTGCACCGGGTGGATGCCCCACCTCCAGCTTATATCCTGTCGTGATGAACTCGGGACAATCCCAAAAGCTTGCGGTCGGTTCAATGGTCAGACAATAGACCGTGGCCGCAATAAGGAATGTAATCCAACCCATCAGGTTGTTTACGGTTCTGTACTGTTTCATTCAGTCGTATCGGTTGTTATTGAGGCGCAAAGATAAGCAATTTGACTGAAAGGAACGGTAACTCGGCTGATAATTAGTATAGGTTAAGGTTTTCATTCACCCCAAACTCACCCCAAAGTCGCCCCAACTCCCTACCTTCTCCTTGTCTATACACAGGGACTTGGTAGGGAGGAGGTCAGCAGGAGGGGCGACTTTGTCTGTAATAAATCCGGGCAAATGGATATAAATTTGGCGTGAAATCACTACTTTTGCAGAGATAACAACCAAACATGTACCGATTATGAAGAAACACTTTCTTACTTTCCTGTTTTTGTCCGTCGCCTTGATGTTGGGCGCTAAGGTGAAACTGTCTGCACTGATGGGCGACAACATGGTGTTGCAGCAGCAGACGGATGCCCGACTGTGGGGATGGGCGGCTCCGGGAGCGACCGTACGCGTCACCCCGTCGTGGGACGGACAGACTGTTACTTGCCGGGCCGATGCCGAAGGCCGCTGGCTGGTGAGCGTGAAGACACCCGCGGCCGGATATACTCCCTATGAAATCACGTTTGACGACGGCGAGCCGTTGACGCTGAAAAATATCCTGGTGGGCGAGGTCTGGCTGGCTTCCGGACAGAGCAATATGCAGATGCCGCTGAAAGGCTTTGGCGGATGTTGCGTGAAGAACGGGGCGGATGAAATCATCCGTTCGGCCGACTATCCGAATATACGATTCTTTGTGGTGACCACCGAACAGGCCTACGAACCCCGGGAGGATTGCAAAGGTTCATGGCAGGTGCCTTCCGTGCATACCTCGGCCGAGTTCAGTGCTACGGCCTGGTTCTTTGCAACGTCGTTGGAGAAAGCCTTGCGCGTGCCCGTAGGCGTCGTTGTCTCTGCGTATGGCGGCTCGAAAGTGGAGAGCTGGCTCAGCCGTGAGATTCTGGAAGGCTATCCGGACGTAGACCTCAGCCGGGAGGCCATCGAGCGTTGCGACCCGCCCTATGAGCGTCCGTTGCTGATGTACAATGCCATGATCTGTCCCATCCGGAACTACACCTACAAAGGCATCATCTGGTATCAGGGCGAGAGTAATGTGGGTACCCATAAGACTTATGCTCAACGCTTGGCCACCATGGTGGACTTGTGGCGTCGGGATTTCGGCTTGGGCGAGATACCTTTCTACTATGCCGAGATTGCTCCCTATGACTACGACAGCCCTGTGCAAGACGAAAAAAGCGCCTACCTGCGCGAAGCCCAGTTCCGTGCCCAAAGCCTGATTCCCAACAGTGCGATGGTTTCTACCAACGATGCCGTCGAGACCTACGAGCGGCACAATATCCACCCGCGCAACAAGGACGTTGTAGGTCATCGCCTCAGCTATCTGGCCTTGAACCTGACCTATGGTTTGAAGCAGATTAATTGCTTCGGCCCGCAATACAAGTCGTGGAAGGCGAAAGGCAGGGAGGCTTGGGTGTCTTTCGAGAACCTTCAGATGGGCATCTGCCGTAACTATGACTTGCGCGGCTTTGAGGTGGCCGGCGAGGATCGCGTGTTCTATCCGGCCGACAAGGTGTGGTTGCATTGGCAGACCAATGAGATGGTCATTTCTTCGGAGAAGGTAGCTCATCCCGTGGCCGTACGCTATTGTTTCCATGACTTTCAGCCGGGCACGATGATAGGTGGCAATGAGTTGCCTACCATTCCTTTCCGTACCGACGACTGGGAATGAGGTTCCCGTTGCGTTGTTTTACGTTATTTTATGGCTTGAAATAGGCAGAAACTCAGATTTATATTGTTACTTTGTATCGTTCATTGATAGTTAGTTGCAGTTTTTTCTATCAATGTTCAGGTAGAGATAGAATCATTTTTTAAAAGTAACAAGCATTTATGAAAAGCAAACTGATTAGTTTTGGCATTTTGGCGGGAGGACTGGCAGCGTGCAGCCAGCCCGCTGCTGATGTAATCCGTCTGAACCAGGTGGGCTATTTCCCTTCGCAGGAGAAAGTGGCCGTGGCAAACACGGCGGGAGTGACAGACTTTACCGTGGTCAATGCAGCTACGGGAGAGGAAGTGTTGAAAGGAACCACGACGGTGACGACCTCCAATCCGTGGTCGCAAACGGCACGCTCTACGATGGACTTCAGTTCCCTCAATCAGCCCGGTACTTACTGGCTGTTGGCCGGAGGCGATACGGCAACCTTCGAAATCAAGGATCGTCCCTTGGCGGTGGTAGCCGATGCGGCCTTGAAATCATTCTATTACCAACGTACGGGCATGCCTATCGAGGAGAAATATGCCGGTCAGTGGAATCGTCCGGCCGGACATCCCGATACTCAAGTGTTGATTCACCCCAGTGCAGCAGGGCCTGCGCGCAAGGCAGGTGATGTCATTTCCTCGCCGAAGGGTTGGTATGACGCAGGCGACTATAACAAGTACATTGTCAATTCGGCGTTTAGCATCGGACTGATGCAGGCCATCTACCGTCTCTTCCCGGATTACTTTGCCAAGCAAAATGTGAACATCCCCGAGAGCGGCAATAATACGCCCGATCTCCTGGATGAGATGTATTATAACCTGGATTGGATGCTTACGATGCAGGATCCTGCCGACGGAGGTGTCTACCATAAGCTGACTACTCCGAATTTTGAGGGCTTTGTCAAACCGACAGAATGCAAGCAGCCGCGCTATGTGGTGCAGAAATCTGTGACAGCCACCCTGGATTTTGCGGCTGTCATGGCACAGGCTTCGATGATTTTCAAGCCCTATCAGAAGGACTACCCCGGCTTCTCCGCCAAAGCTTTGCGGGCTGCCGAGCGTGCTTACAGTTGGGCTGAGAAGAATCCGGATGCGCTGTATAAACAGGCGGATTTGAATGAGAAGTATGATCCGGATATCCAAACGGGTGAATATGGGGACACGGATGCGACCGATGAACTCTTCTGGGCAGCTTCGGAATTGTTTTATGCCACCGGTAAGCAGGCCTATATGGTGAAGGCAGTGAAGTCTTCTCCCCGTTCGTACCTGCCTCCTTCGTGGGGAAATGTATCGGCTTTGGGTGTATTTGCCTGGCTCTTGCCCGAGCGTGAGCTGAAAGGTGTGACGGAAGAAGCCATGGAAGGTACGTTGAAGAGTTATCTGCAGGCGTATGCCACCAATGTGGTGAAGGGTGCCAATCAGTCTGCTTTCCATGCGCCTTACGGTGACGAGGAGGCTGATTTCTTCTGGGGTTGCCTGTCTGAACTGTGTGCCAACCAAGCCACATCGCTTGTGTATGCCTATATGGTGGGTGACAATAATAATTTCTTGATCAATGCTTACCGTAATATGGATTATATCCTGGGTCGCAACCCGCTGGGCTATTGTTATGTGACGGGATTGGGCGCCAAGAGTCCGATGCATCCGCATCACCGTCTGTCTGCTTCGGATGGCATTGACGCGCCTCTTCCCGGCTTTTTGGTAGGCGGACCGAATCCCGGACAGCAGGACGGACAGTTCGTGAAATATCCTTCGAATCTTCCGGATGAGTCTTATGTGGACGAGGAGGGTTCTTATGCCTCCAATGAAATAGCTATCAACTGGAGTGCCGGGTTAGTGGCAGCCGCCTCCGCGTTGGATGCTCTCAGTCAACGCATGTCTGCAGAATAAGGTTCTGCATTCATGGTTAGGTGTTACTAAGGCACAGACATGCAATAGGACTGGAAGCGGGGCCGTAAAGCCCCGCTTTTTTGATGTCCATAGGTGTGATTTGTTTATTTTTTCTTCAAGAACCGTTTGGTCAGTCGTTTGCGTACCGGTTCGTCATACCACTTCAATGCGGCGTAGGCCAGAAGTACACTGCCCACGTAGACTACAATGGCCATGGGCCATATCTCGCCGAAGGTATAGTATTTGTTTTCAATCAGCCATGAGTAGAAGAGGTACATCACCGGGTAGTGTACGGCGTAGAGCGGGAATGAGATGTCGCCTGAGAACTTGCATATCATCGTAGAACGTTGGTCGGTGGTCTTACCTGAAGCACCCAGCCATACCAAGGCAGGGAAGATGAAGAAGATGCAGACGGATTCGTAAAGCCCGTTGAAGCTGATGACATTTTTGCCCTCGATGTAGGGAACGAAGAACAGCACGAGCAGCATAGCCGAGCATATCCAGAAAGCACCGCGCACTTTAATCGGGTGGAACTTGCGGGCCAGCAACATACCCATGGAGAAGGGGAACAGCATGCGCAAGAGTCCGCCGAAGAAGTTCATTCCGTCCAGGGTCCAGCCTACACCGATCATGCCGTAGCCCACTACATCGAACAGGGTGAACCAGGCCAAACCGAGGCCGCTCAGTATCACGAGCACCGTCAGGCCCTTGTTGCCCAAACGGTGGATAAACAAGGCGTAGAGCAGATTGCCAATGTATTCGAAGAACAGCGACCAGCTGGGACCGTTCAGCGGGAACATCTCTCCATTGCCGCGGATGTCATAGCAGGCGCCCGGTGCGGCAGGGATGAAGAAGAGGGCGCAGAGCAGGGCGAGCATGATTAGGGAGGTGGCCACGTGCGTGCCGTCCCATTGTTCGCAGCCTTGCAGGACGTAGAATACTACACCTAACACAGCGCCCATCACAATCATGGGGTGCAGGCGGATAAGACGTCGTTTGAAGAAGTTGCCCAAGGTGAGTGTTTTGCCCCAGCGGTCATCGTAGGCATAGCCGATAACAAAGCCGGAGAGGATGAAGAAGAAGTCTACGGCCAGGTAGCCGTGGTTGATGACGGTGATGAGGGTGCCTCCGGCAGCGAAGGACAGTCCCTCGAAGATGTGGTAGAACACCACGAGCAGGGCAGCCACCCCGCGCAGTCCGTCCAAGATTTCATAATGGGGCTTGGAGTCCACGTAGGCGGCGGAAGAAGGTCTTGACATAGCAGTTTGTTTTTAATTTGTTTTTAAAAGGTTATTTGTTTAATGGCGCAAAGGTACGTAACTTCCTTCGTTTGGCATTTGTCCTGCGACAAAAAACAGCTCTATTTCCGTCCCCTGAGCCGGCTCAAGGTAGGCAAGGTGATGCCCAGATAGGAAGCGATGTAGCCCAGTTGTACCCGTTGGGTCAAGTCAGGGAACTGTTGGCAGAAGGCCGCGTAGCGTTCGGCTGCAGGCAGGGTGAGGCGTTCCTTGTGTGAGCGGTGCAGGCGGCGGTATTCGTTTTGGTGGATGATACGGCCCCAGTTGGCCAATTCTAGATTGGTGCGAAATAGCCTTTGCAGGTCATCCAGACTTATCCGGTAGGCTTCCGTTTCCTCCAGTGTTTCCACATATTCCTCGCTGGGCTTGTCGTAGTACAGTTCGTCCATACTGAAGACGATGCTTCCTTCCGGTCCGAAAGAAGTGGTGATCTCTTCGCCATTTACCAGCCAGTAGGAGCGCGTGAGACCCCGTTCGATGAAAAAAGCGGAGCCTGTACGGTGTCCTTCTGTCACCAGCAGTTCTTTCTTGGGGAAGCGGCAAGGCGTGAGGCAGGCGGTCAGGGCGCGTTCTGTCTCGGGCGAGAGGGAGACTAGGGAATTTATATGTGCTAAGATATAGTTCATGATTCGATTGCTATGCATTTGCAAATATACGAAAAACGGCGTTGAATTGCCAGTTGCTTTTCCTTAGATTTTCGTTATCTTTGCAATTGATATTGTGAAGGAGGATTTCTGATGAAAACAAAAACATTGACAGACCGGGCCGAGATGGAGGCTATTATCGCCAAATGCCCCTATTGTATGGTGGGCCTGACAGATGATGAAGGTATGCCTTATGTGGTGCCCATGAATTTTGCCTATGCCGACGGTATCATCTACCTGCATTCCGGACCGGGAGGCAGCAAAGTGCATTTTGCGGAACAGCGCCCGCGCGTCTGCATCACTTTCTGCGAGGGACATGAACTGGTGTGGATGCATGCGCAGATGGCTTGCAGTTATAGTATGAAGGCTCGTAGTGTATTATGCAGGGGGCACGTGCGCTTTTTGACGGATTTGGCGGAGAAACGTCATGCCCTGGATCTGATGATGCGTCATTATACCGACACGCCTTGTGGATATTCCGATCCTGCCGTGCGTCATGTCCTGGTTTGGGAGGTGAAAGTAGAGGAAATGACGGGTAAATCCTTCGGATTATTGCCTTCTGAGGTGTAATCGGTGCGGTTTTGTAGGTTATTTGCCGAAAACTCCGTACTTTTGCAGCTGTTTATCAAGCAACGCCATTCTCATGAGTCCATTGAACTTCACCCATATCTTGACGCAGGCTGTCGACCGGTTGTCTGCCCCCGAAAGTTACGAGGGCCTTTTCTTGCGTCATACGGAGGGGAATCCTCTGCCTTCGGGCCGCGACTTGCGGCGCATTATCGAGTTGGCACGTGCCGTTATCTTCCCGGGCTATTTCGGAAACTCTACGGTGAACAGTCGTACGTTACCTTACCACATCGGTGTCAATATCGAACAATTGTTCGAACAGCTCACGGGGCAGATATTGGCCGCCCTCTGCTTGGCGGATGAGAATGGCGATGGGCCTTGCTGTACCGATGCCTTGCGTGAAGATGCCGCGCGGAAAGCCGCGGAATTTATCAGTGCCTTGCCCCGCCTGCGTGCTTCGCTGGCAACGGATGTGGAGGCTGCTTACAATGGTGATCCGGCTGCTCATTCTTTTGGTGAGGTCATCTGCTGCTACCCCTGTATCCGGGCCATCAGCAATTACCGTATTGCCCACGAACTGTTGGTGTTGGGTGTACCCCTCATTCCCCGTATCATCACCGAGATGGCTCATAGTGAGACGGGTATCGATATTCATCCCGGCGCGCAGATAGGCAGCTACTTCACCATTGACCATGGTACAGGCGTGGTCATCGGAGAGACCTGCATCATCGGGAACAATGTCAAGCTCTATCAGGGGGTCACCCTGGGTGCCAAGAGTTTCCCGTTGGACGCCGATGGTAATCCCATCAAGGGAATCCCCCGCCACCCCATCTTGGAGGATGATGTCATCGTCTACTCCAACGCCACCATTCTGGGACGTATCACCATAGGCCGCGGTGCCGTGGTGGGAGGCAATATCTGGGTGACGGAGGACGTGCCCGCCGGAGCAAGAATCGTGCAACGAAAATAACAGACCGATATATGGAACAAACCTTTGAGATGATTGCCAAGACCTTCCAAGGCTTGGAAGAAGTACTGGCCGCCGAGCTGACCGCGCTGGGCGCCGACAATATTCAGATGGGACGCCGTATGGTGTCGTTCACGGGCGACAAGGAGATGCTCTACCGCACCAACTTCTGCCTGCGCACGGCTCTGCGTATCTTGAAGCCTATCAAGCATTTTACCGCTACGGATGCCGATGCAGTCTATGAGGCAGTGAAGGATATCCGTTGGGAAGACTACTTGGATCCTGCCAAGACTTTCGCGGTGGACGCTACTGTGTTCAGCGAGGAGTTCCGCCACAGCAAGTTTGTGTCCTACCGTGTGAAGGATGCCATTGCCGACTACTTCCGCGAGAAGACGGGCAAGCGTCCCAGTGTCAGCATCACCAAGCCGGATGTGCTGCTGAACATTCATATTGCCCAAACCGACTGTACCTTGTCCTTGGACAGCAGCGGTGAATCCCTGCACCGCCGTGGCTATCGGCAGGAGGCCGTGGAGGCACCGTTGAACGAGGTGCTGGCTGCCGGCATGATCCTGCTGACGGGCTGGCAGGGAGAGTGTGACCTGATTGACCCGATGTGTGGTTCGGGCACTATTCCTATCGAGGCGGCCCTTATTGCCAGGAATATCGCTCCGGGTGTTTTCCGCCAAGGCTATGCTTTCGAGAATTGGCCCGACTTTGACGCCGACCTGTTGGAACGCATCTATAACGACGACAGCCAGGAGCGTGAGTTCGAGCACAAGATATACGGTTATGACAATTCCCTTAAGGCCAATGCCATCGCCCAGCGCAATGTGAAGGCGGCGGGAGTAGGCCGTGACATTGTATTGAAGGTGCAGCCTTTCCAGCAGTTCGAGCAGCCGCAGGAGAAGACTCTCATCATTACCAACCCGCCCTATGGCGAGCGCATCTCCAGCACGGATCTGTTGGGGCTGTACCAGATGATTGGCGAGCGGCTGAAGCATGCCTTCACGGGTAATACGGCATGGATATTGTCTTACCGTGACGAGTGTTTCGACCAGATCGGGCTGAAGGCCAGTGTGCGTATTCCCTTGCAGAACGGCGGCTTGGACTGCGAGTTCCGCAAGTATGAGCTGTTCGATGGTAAATACAAGGAATTCCGCGAAGGGGGCGAGGCGCTGGACAAGCCCCATCCGGCAGAATCCTATGAACACCGCGAGCCCCGTGAACGTCGGGAAGGCCGTGAGCGCCGGGAGTCCCGTGATTCGCGTAAGTCCGGTGATCGTCGCGAGCGCCGCGACTACCGTCAGGCGGGGGGGCGTCGTCCTTTCCGTGCGGAAGAGAAAGACCGTCGCCCGGAGCGTGAGCGTCGCCCCCGTTCAGGGGAATCGTATCCGGAAAGGAAACGGCGTGAGGCAAAAGAAAATCCTGATAAACCGAAGACTGATACAACCTCTTATGAAACGACTGATTAAATCCTTGTGCGCCTTGTTGATGGCGCCGACCTTGCTTATGGCACAAGATAATGTGACGGCTGGCACTGCGACTCCCTTGCGGATGCCCACGCTGGAGGACCTCATCCCCGGCGGAGAGACTTATCGTTATACGGAAGACCTCTATGGTCTGAAATGGTGGGGAGACACGGCGATGAAGCCCGGCATCGACTCGTTGATGGCTGTCAACCCGAAGACGGGCCGTGAGATGCCGGTCCTGACCCGCGAAGACCTCAACACCGTCCTGGAGGCGGAAGGGCTGGGCAAGCTGTCCAGTCTGTATGGCTTGAGCTATCCGTGGGCGGACAAGACGCAGGCACTGATGCACCTGCATGGGAAGTTCATCACCTACGACTGGACGCAGCGGCGCGTGGTCTCCGTGCGTGAGACAGCCAAAGGTGCCTCGAATGTGGACTATAACACCGAGAGCGGCCATGTGGCTTATACATTGAAGAACAACCTCTATGTGGACGGGGAAGCCGTCACCCAAGAGCCGGAGGGCGTGGTGTGCGGACAGAGCGTCCACCGCAACGAGTTCGGCATCTATAAGGGTACTTTCTGGAGCCCGAAGGGAACGCTCCTGGCTTTCTACCGCATGGACGAGAGCATGGTGACGGAGTATCCGCTGGTGGATGTCACCGCCCGTGTGGCTGAGCTGGAGCAGATCCGCTATCCCATGGCCGGCATGACCAGCCACCAAGTGCAGGTGGGCATCTATAACCCGGAGACCCGGCAGACCCTCTACCTGGAGACGGGCGACCCCACCGACCGCTACTTCACCAACCTCTCCTGGAGTCCCGACGAACAGTCCCTTTACCTCATCGAGGTGAACCGCGACCAGAACTGGGCACAGCTGTGCCGCTATGACGCACAGACGGGCAAGCTGGCCGAGACGCTCTACACCGAGGAGCATCCCAAGTACGTGGAGCCGCAGAATCCTATCATCTTCCTGCCTTGGGACGACACGAAGTTCATCTATCAGAGCCAGCGAGACGGCTTCAACCACCTCTACCTCTTCGACCTGACGAAGCGGAAGTACCCGGAGACTTATGCGACCGACTTTGGTAGCAAGTACTGTTCCGAGTATATGCACCGGCAGTTGACCGAAGGCCCGTGGCTGGTGCAAGGTATCCTCGGCTTCAACGAGCAGAAGAAGGAGGTCTACATCGCGGCCACGAAAGAGTCGCCCATGCAGACCAATATATATAAGGTACGCGTGAAGGACGGCCGTCTGACCGCCTTGGACAACGGCGAGGGCGTACACTCCGCCCAACTCTCCAAGTCCGGTACGTACTTGATAGACCGTTATTCCACTCCCGACGTGCCCCGGAATATCAGCCTCGTCTCCACCGTCAACGGACGGGAGACTGCCCGCCTGCTCACCGCTTCCGACCCCTTCGCCGGACTGGTGATGCCCCTCGTGGAGACCGGTACGATGAAGGCCGCCGACGATACCACCACCCTCTACTGGCGGATGCTGAAGCCGGCCGACTTCGACCCTGCCAAGAAGTATCCCGTCATCATCTACGTCTACGGCGGGCCTCATGCGCAGATGCTGGCCTCCAACTATATGTATGCCGCCCGCGGCTGGGACCTCTACATGGCCAACCGGGGCTACATCCTCTTCACCATCGACAACCGCGGCAGCAGCAACCGCGGTCTGGCCTTCGAGAACTGCACGTTCCGCCGTCTCGGCATCGAGGAGGGACGGGACCAGGCCAAGGCGGCCGAGTGGTTGCGTACGCTTCCCTACGTGGATGGCGGGCGCATCGGCGTGCATGGCTGGAGCTTCGGCGGACACATGACCACGAGCCTCGTACTGCGCTATCCCGACCTCTTCAAGGTAGGCGTGGCTGGCGGACCGGTCATTGACTGGAAATATTACGAGGTGATGTACGGCGAGCGTTACATGGATACGCCGCAGGCCAATCCCGAAGGCTATGCCGGGAGCGATCTCAAGCAGCTGGCCGGACAACTGAAGGGACACCTGCTCATCATCCACGATGACCATGACCGCACGTGCGTCTTGCAGCACACGCTGTCCTTCATGAAAGCCTGCGTGGATGCGCGTACCTATCCCGACCTCTTCATCTACCCGGGGCATGACCACAACGTGATGGGACGGGACCGCGTGCACCTGCACGAGAAGATTACGCGCTACTTCGACGACTACTTGAAATAGGGGTCTCGGCGGTACGTCCGGGCAGGTCAAGGTCTCGGTTTTACCGTCGCCTTGGTCTCAACGTCATCGTCGCCTTGGTCTCGATGTCATCGTCGCCTTGGTCTTGACGTCGTCGTCACCTTGGTCTCGATTTCATCGTCACCTTGGTCTCCCTGAAAGCGTGACAGTAGTGACGGCATTCTCTTCACTATAGTGACGGAGCTGTCGTCACAGTAGTGACGATGAGGTCGAGACAGTAGTGAACAGAAGCCCTTCACTATAGTGAACCCGCGGGGCGGGTCATAGGGGATTCGACATATAGATAATAAACCTTATTAAACTCATTGAATATGAACATCTTATTGCTCGGCTCGGGCGGCCGCGAACACGCATTGGCGTGGAAGATAGCCCAAAGCAACCTTGTGGACAAACTGTATATCGCGCCGGGCAATGCCGGCACGCGCGAGGTGGGCGAGAACGTGCCCCTGAAGGCGACGGATTTCCCCGCCCTGAAGCAATTCGCCCTCGGCCATGACGTGCAGATGGTGGTCGTGGGCCCCGAGGACCCGCTGGTGCAAGGCATTTACGATGCCTTCCAGGCCGATGAGGCCACGCGCCACATCGCGGTGATTGGCCCGTCCCAATCGGGCGCCAGGTTGGAGGGCAGCAAGGACTTTGCCAAGGACTTCATGCTGCGCCACGGCATCCCCACGGCACGCCATCTCAGCGTCACCGCCGCCAACCTGGCCGAGGGGCTGGCCTTCCTCGAAACCCTCTCCGCGCCATACGTGCTGAAGGCCGACGGCCTCTGTGCCGGCAAGGGCGTGCTCATCCTGCCCACCTTGGACGAGGCGAAGCGCGAGCTTCAGGAGATGCTGGGCGGCATGTTCGGCCAGGCCAGTGCCACGGTGTTGATTGAGGAATACCTCAGCGGCATCGAGTGCAGCGTCTTCGTGCTGACGGACGGTGCGCACTACCAGGTGTTGCCCGTGGCCAAGGACTACAAGCGTATCGGTGAGGGCGACAAGGGCCTGAACACGGGCGGCATGGGCAGCGTGACGCCTGTTCCCTTTGCCGATGACGTATTCATGGAGAAGGTGCGCACGCGCATCATCGAGCCGACTGTCCGGGGCCTGGCCGAGGAGCAGATTACGTACAAGGGCTTCATCTTCCTGGGCCTGATGAACGTGGGCGGCGAGCCTTACGTCATCGAGTACAACGTCCGCATGGGCGACCCGGAGACGGAAAGCGTGATGCTGCGCCTCAAGAGCGACCTGGTGGAACTGCTGGAAGCCGCTTGGCAAGGCACGCTGGATCAGCATCCCGTAGAGATGGATGCCCGTGCGGCAGCCTGCGTGATGCTGGTCAGCGGCGGTTATCCCGAAGCCTACGAGAAGGGCAAGGTCATCAGCGGGCTGGATGAGGCTGCTCGCGGGGACAGCATTCTGTTCCATGCCGGTACGGCCGTGTCGGGCAACGATGTGGTCACATCGGGTGGCCGTGTGCTGGCAGTCTGCTCGTATGGTGAGACGAAAGAAGATGCGTTGGCGCAGAGCTATCGCGTGGCCGAACAGATCCGGTTCGACAAGAAATACTTCCGTCACGACATCGGTTTTGACCTCTGAGGCAGCGTGTAGGAGGAGCGTATGGCAGAAAGGAACTTGCAGTATAGGGTGACGTCCGGGCGGTACACACTGCCCGCCGCCCTGCTGGTGGCCGCGCTGTGTCGCCTGGCGGCACAATCGGAGTTATCCGTCCCGGCCTGGGGGCTGTGGGGCGGGCTGCTGGTTCATATCCTGACCGCCGGCCTGCTGATAGGGCTGAACAATGCCTACGGCCTGATCCGGCAAAGGGCTTCCTTTCAGTCGGCGGTCTATCTGCTGTTGGTATCGCTCTGTCCGGACCTCTATGGCCTCCGGGTTGGGCATGTGGCGGGGCTTGCCGTGACAGGTTCCTTGTTCTTCCTGTTCCGGGGCTATCGCAGTCCGTCTGCTTCGGTCGATCTTTTCTTGTCTGCGGCCTGCCTGGGAGTGGGGTGTCTTGTCGTACCTTCGCTGGTGTTCTTCCTGCCGCTCTATTGGATAGGGGCTTACACCTTGCAGGCCTTGACTGCGCGTAGTTTCTTCGGCTCTCTGCTGGGGTGGATGTTTCCTTTTTGGTTCCTGCTGGGACATGCCTGGTTCTACGGGGAAATGGAACTGTTTACCGCCCCGTTCAAGGAGATGGCAGAGTTTACGCCTCTGTTCCAAGGCCTTGGATACGGGCGTTGGGGGACGATAGGTTATCTGTTCCTGCTGTTTCTGGTGGCCGGTTCCCATACACTCTTGCATGGCCTGGAGGAGAAGATACGTACGCGGTGTTGCCTGCGATTTCTGGTTCTGTTGGGCATCTGCCTGTTTGTGGCTATCATCTTGCAGCCGGGGCTTTATGCCGATCTGTTGCCCGCGTTGGCGGTCTGCATCAGTATCTTGGCAGGTCATTTGTTCGTATGGACGCGGGGACGGGCAGCCAATGTGTTCTTTATCATTGCCTTGTTGGCTGGTTTTGTTTTATATCTGGTGAATCTATGGATGCTTTTCTAGACGCCTTGGTGCGCTTGCTGACAGACTGGGGATATGTAGGACTGTTCTTGTCGGCCTTGCTGGCAGGCAGTATTATACCTTTCAGTTCGGAACTGGTGATGGCAGCCCTGGTGGCCATGGGACTGAAGCCGTGGGCTTGTGTGTTGTCCGCCTCGCTGGGCAATACCTTGGGAGGACTGACCTGTTATTGGCTGGGCCGGCTGGGCCGTACGGATTGGATTGAGAAATACCTCGGCGTGAAGCAGGAGAAGGTGGAACGTATGCAGCGTTTCCTGCAAGGGCGCGGGGCGCTGATGGCCTTCTTTGCCTTCCTGCCTTTCGTGGGCGAGGCCATAGCGGTGGCTCTCGGCTTCATGCGCAGCAATCTGACGTTGACGACCCTGTCCATGTTTGCGGGCAAGTTGGCGCGTTATGTCGTGATGCTTCTTGCCCTGATGGGGGTATTGACTTCCTGCACGCCAAAGGGAACCCTTGCGGACAAGCCGGTCATTACGGTGAGCATAGAGCCGGTGCGATATTTCACTGAAGCCGTGTCGGGAGACCGTTTCCGGGTGTCCTGTCTCGTGCCTAAAGGAGCCAGTCCCGAAACCTACGACCCTACGCCCCGCCAGTTGATGGACTTATCCGGAAGCCGGGCTTGGTTGCGCACCGGTCATCTGGGCTTTGAATTAGCCTGGGCAGAGCGCATGGTAACCAATGCCCCGAACCTTCAAGTAGTGGACCTGTCCGAGGGTATCGACTTGATTCGTGATACGTTGACCGCCGGTCATGGCCATCATCATGAGGGTGGCGTGGAACCCCATATCTGGAGTTCCGCCCCGAATGCCCGTCAAATGGCGCTTCATATTGCCCGGACATTAACTCAGCTGGACCCTGCTGGCGAGGCGATATTCCGGCAACGATGCGATAGTTTGTGCCGTGTCATTGGTCGGACAGATAGCGTATGCCGGGCGTTGTTGTCCCGTCCCGGTGCCGATCGTGCCTTTATGATTTATCATCCGGCTCTATCCTATTTTGCCCGTGACTATGGCCTTCGGCAAATACCTGTTGAGGCGGGTGGCAAGGAACCTTCGCCCGCCTGGCTGAAAGAGTTGATGGAACGTTGCCGGGCAGAGCAAGTGCGGGTCATCTTTGTACAACCTGAGTTTGATCGTCGCCATGCAGAACTGATTGCAACAGAGACCGGTGTCCGGGTGGTGGATATCAATCCCCTGGCTTACGACTGGCCGGCAGAGATGCAAAAGGTGGCAGAAGCATTGGCTTCGTTATAATTTCCCATATTCCATGTTAATATCTCACATGTCGACTCCTCTCATCGAAATAGAGAATCTCCGTGCGGCCTATGATGGCCAAACGGTGCTGCACGATGTAAACCTGCGTGTATATGCCGGAGACTTCCTGGCGCTTACGGGACCCAACGGAGGCGGGAAGACCACATTGGTACGATGTATCCTGGGACTCCTGAAGCCGGTGGAGGGAACCCTTGTCTTCCATTCGTGCCGACGGCCGGAAGGCGGAAAGCTCCGCATAGGCTATCTGCCCCAGTACAGTCGCATTGACCGCAAGTTTCCTATTACGGTAGAAGAGGTAGTGTTGTCCGGATTAGGGGGCAGCAAACCTCTCTTTGCCCGTTTTACGAAGGCTGACCGTGAACAGGCAAAGGCCGTGATGACCCGCATGGGGCTGGATGGACTGGGCGATCGTGCCATCGGAACCCTGAGTGGAGGCCAATTGCAACGCACCCTCCTGGGACGTGCCATCATTGCGGATCCCGAGGTGCTGATTCTGGATGAGCCTGATACCTATATGGACAGTTCTTCCGAAGCCCGTCTTTACGAACTCCTGGAAGAACTGCATCATACGTGTGCCATCATCCTCGTGAGCCACGATGCCGGAGCCGTGCGGCGCCTGGCTACGTCCGTGGTCAGGGTGGAGGGAACCGTGACATCAGTCTGTTAATTCTTGCTCCGACCCCCTCACGCCAGCGCGAAGTCCAGCTGCTTCTTCTCCAGATTGGCCCGCGCCACCTTGATGGTGATGGCATCGCCCAGGCTATACACATGCTTCTTGCGCCGTCCGCGCAGGCAATAGTTCTTTTCGTCGTATTCGTAATAATCATCATCCAGGTCGCGGATGGGTATCATGCCCTCGCATTTGTTCTCGTTCAGCTCCACGTAGAGGCCCCACTCCGTGACGCCGGAGATGACCCCGTCGTACACCTGTCCCACGTGCTCCTGCATGAACTCCACCTGCTTGTATTTGATGCTGGCCCGTTCGGCGTTGGCGGCCAGTTGCTCCATGGCGCTGCTGTGTTCGCACAAGGCTTCATATTTCTTTTCGCTCACGGTGCGGCCATGTTCGTCCAGGTACTTCGTCAGGAGACGGTGCACCATCATGTCCGGATAGCGGCGGATGGGCGAGGTGAAGTGCGTGTAGTACTCAAAGCCCAGGCCGTAGTGTCCGATGTTGTGCGTAGAGTAGCACGCCTTCTGCATGGCGCGGATGGATACGGTTTCGATGAGATTCTGCTCCTTCTTGCCCTTGACGTCATCCAGCATCCGGTTGATGGACTTTGAGAGGTCGCTCCGGTTGCCTGCTGTGCGCAGTTTATAGCCGAAGCGGCCTATGAACTGTGCCAGTGTGTCCAACTTGGCAGGATCGGGCAGGTCGTGGATGCGATAAGGGAATACCTTCGCCTTCTTGCCCTTGGGCACCTTACCAATGGCCTCGGCCACGGTACGGTTGGCCAGCAGCATGAATTCCTCCACCAGCTTGTTGGCATCCTTGGATTCCTTGAAGTAGACGCGCAGCGGTTTGCCCTTCTCGTCAATCTCGAACTTCACCTCCACGCGGTCGAATTCCAGTGCACCACCGGCCATGCGCTTCTCGCGCAGCAACTTGGCCAGGCGGTCCAACTCCAGCAATTCATACTTGTAGTCCCCCTCGCCCGTCTCGATGACCTGTTGCGCCTCCTCGTAGGTGAAGCGGCGGTCGCTCTTGATGACGGTGTGGACGATGCGTGATGCCTGTATCTCGGCCTTGTCGTTCATCTGGAAGATGACACTATACGCCAGCTTCTCCTCGTCCGGGCGGAGAGAGCAAAGGAGGTTGCAGAGCCGTTCGGGCAACATCGGGATGGTGCGGTCCACCAGGTAGACGGACGTGGCGCGCCGCTCGGCCTCCTTGTCGATGACGGTGCCCTCCTTGACATAGTGGCTGACGTCGGCGATGTGTACGCCCACTTCCCATAGTCCGCCTCCCAGGCTGCGGATGGACAAGGCATCGTCGAAGTCCTTGGCATCCTTGGGGTCGATGGTGAAGGTTGTGACGCGGCGGAAATCCTCGCGCCGCGCGATTTCTTCGGCAGGGATTTCGTCCGGAATCTTGTCCGCGGCGGCCTCCACATTCTCCGGATAGGAGTAGGGCAGTCCGAACTCCGCCAGGATGGCATGCATTTCTGTGTTGTTCTCGCCCGCGCGGCCCAGGATGTCGATGACCTGCCCGATGGGGTTCTTTGCCTTGTCCGGCCATTCGGTAATCTTTACTACCGCCTTGTCGCCGGTCTTTCCCCCTTTCAATTTGTCCTTGGGGATGAAGATATCGTTGGCCAGCGTACGGTTTTCAGTCAGCAGGAAGGCATAGTTCTTGGTCACCTCCAGCGTACCTACGAAACTGTCGTTGGCGCGCTCCAGCACTTCCAGCACCTCGCCTTCGGCCGTCTTTCCGCGACGTCGCGCGTAGTAGGCAATGCGCACCCGGTCGTTGTTCATGGCGTGGGCGGAGTTACGCTCTGCAATGAAGATGGGGTCTCCTCCGTCGTCGGGGATGAAGGAGTTCTTGCCGTTGCTCTTGCGCACGAAGCGACCCGTCATCTCCACGCCGCGCTGGTGCAGGCGGTAGACGTGGTGTTCCGTCTCGGTGATATAGTCATCCTCCTTCAGGTCGGCCAGGATATCCATGCAGAGCATCTTCAGCGGATGCGTGGTCAGTCGCAGTTGCTCGAAAATCTTCTTCAGGGCGACGCTTTCGTTGCCTTTCTCGTGGAAGTAGTCCATCAGCAGGGCTGCCAGTTGCTTCTTGCTCATGCGCTTGCCCGCCTTTTTCTCTCGTTTTTCTTTCTTCTTGCCCATAGCTATGTAGTGTAATACCTCTGCAAAGTAAACAAATTCCTGGTATTTTTCGTTCATTTTTCCCTTAAAAATAGCATATCCGTGTATCCATAGACCCTTCAAATTCGCCCCTGCTCCCTACCTCCTCCCTACCAAGTCCCTGTGTATAGACAAGGAGAAGGTAGGGAGGAGGTAGGGAGCAGGGGCGAATTTGGAGCGGCCGTGGTGTGTCAGGAGACGCAGTGCGTCGCATCTCTACAGTAGGTCCATCGGGTCGGAAAAGAGGATCTTTTCAGAAAATATACCTAGTGTGTCCAAATTGGACACATATTTTATTTCATAATTTAACGTGAGTTCGATGAATTATAAGTACTTGTAAAATTGGTGATTAGCGAAAATTGTTGTATCTTTATAGTGCTGAATTACAAAGATTTACAAACAATAGTCGCTATGATCACCGAAAGCAAAGTTATAG
>DXBX01000018.1 GCA_019116285.1 Candidatus Bacteroides merdigallinarum | reverse complement strand
AAGTCTAACACTGATACTGGTTCCGCAGAGTCCCAGATTGCTTTGTTTTCCTACCGTATTGCCCGTCTGACTGAGCACCTGAAGCTCAACAGAAAAGATTATAGCACTGAAAGAGCTCTGACGATGCTGGTAGGCAAGCGCCGCGCCCTGCTGGACTACCTGAAGGACCGCGACATTGAGCGTTACCGTAACATTGTGAAGGAGTTGGGCTTGCGCAAGTAATCGCTTGCTTGCATCGAGACAAAAGAAGAGGAACCGTCCTGGCTCCTCTTTTTTTTATGCCCTTGCGCTCGGAGGCTACATGGGTTTTCCTGCCGCAGCATGTTGTTCTGTCTCTGCGTCCGCGTATAGCTTGTCTATGATTTCCTTGAAGTGTTCGGCCACTACGGTGCGGCGCAGTTTCAGTGTATTGGTCAGCTCGCCTTGTTCCATGCTGAAGGGTCGGGGCAGGAGGACAAAGCGTTTCACTTGTTCGTAGTGGGCAAATTGCTGTTGTAGGGTCTCGATGCGGGCCTGATACAACGACAGTATTTTGGGATGCTTCAGCAAGTCGTCCATCGAAGCATAAGGGATACCCTTGCGGTCGGCGTATGCCTTGACATAGTCGTAGACGGGGACAATCAGTGCGGAAACGAACTTGCGCTGGTCGGCGATGATGGCTATTTGGTCGATGTATCGGTCAATGCCCAGACGTGCTTCCAAGGCCTGGGGTGAGATGTACTTGCCATTGGAGGTTTTGAACAGTTCCTTGATGCGGCCCGTCAGGTAGAGATGTCCGTCTTTCAGGTAGCCCGCATCACCGGTGCGGAACCATCCGTCCGGAGTGAAAGCTTCGGAGGTGGAGACCGGCTTCTTGTAATAGCCGTCGGTGATGGTCTTTCCGCGGAGCAGGATTTCCCGGTTATCGTCGATTTTCACTTCCAACCCGGGAATGAGGCGTCCTACAGAGCCTATTTCGAAACCTGTAAGGGGGTAGAGGGCTACCGTGGCCGTGGATTCCGTCAGTCCGTAGCCCACCATCATATTCAATCCTACGGAATGGGCGAAGATGCAAATCTCGTCGGATACGGCTGCTCCGGCGGTGGGGAAGAAATGTCCGTTCTCCAATCCAATGGTCTTTTTCAGCAGGGCATAGACGGTTCGTTCGTAGAATTTGTACTTCAAGCGCAGCATCAGGGGAGGTACCTTGCCTGTGCGGACATAGTTCAGGTTGTGTTCGCGTCCTACCTTCAAGGCATCCAGCATCAGCGCACGGCGCAGCGGACTTTCGTTGGCTATGCGTTCGTGTACGCCTTGGTAGACTTTCTCCCAAAAGCGGGGCACGCTGCACATCACCGTGGGGCGCACTTCGAGCAGAGACTGACGCACATCGGAGGGGCGCAGATTGACACACACCAACACGCCGCGGCGCAAGCAGAAATAGGTCCATGCCTTTTCAAAAATGTGGGTAAGGGGCAGGAAGTTGAGCGATACATCCTGGTCAGTCAGGGTGTTGAGCAGATCGTCGTGCACGCGGAATATCTCATTGTAGTTGCTATGCCGCAGCATCACGCCTTTCGGTTCGCCCGTCGTGCCCGAGGTGTAGAGAATATTCACCAGGTCGTGTTCTTCAGCACGGGCTGTGCGTTCGGCTATCAGTGCCTCGTGCGTTTGGTCTTTGCCCAAGGACAGGAATTCATCCCAATAGAGCGAGGTCTGGTCGCGCGGGTCTTTCTGCACCGTGCGGTCGAAGATGATCAGTTGTTGCAGGGATTCGCAGTAGGTGAAGACGGAGAAGGCGGCATCATACTGAAACTGCTCGCCCACGAAGAGGTAGCGGATGGTGGCATCATTCACGATATACTGTACCTGAAGGGGGGAGCTGGTGGCATAGAGCGGAATGGTAACCGCCCGATTGGCAAAAGCCGCGTAATCCGTCATCAGGCACTCAGGCTTGTTTTGCGAGAAGATGCCCACGTTCTCCTGTTCTTCCACGCCTAAGGCGACCAGGGCATTGGCCGCCGTGCGCACTGTCCGGTCGAACTCATTCCATGTGATGGGAATCCATGTTCCTTGGGTGTAGTCCCTGTATTTCAGGGCTACCCGTTCTCCGTATCTTGCCGCTTGTCTTTGCACCAGCACGGCCATTTCCTGTTGAGCCATAATCGTGAGTTTTGAGGATTAGACGTTACAAAGTTATACATTTTTTAGGAAAAGGCAAGAGTAGGAAGCGAATTTTAGCATCCGAAATTTGTTTAAATTCCTTTTCCCTTCTCTTCCTCCTCTCTTTATCCTCTCTTTTATCTCTTATTCATGTCTTATTTATCTCCGATATATCATGAGACATTCAAGGGGCGTTCAATGGCCCCAATCATTCCCTTAAAAAACTCGCTATCCTTTTGCCATATTCTCCCCCGAAATGCGTACATTTGCGCGCAAAAGTATAACCAATGGAAAGCTTGATTTATCCGCCCCGCCTTCAGGAGGGCGACCGCGTCATCATTCTCTCCCCCTCCAGCAAGATTGACAAAGCTTTCTTGCGCGGGGCTGTCCGGCGACTCAAGTCGTGGGGATTGGAGCCTGTGCTTGCTCCTCATGCCGGCGGTTCTTGCGGCACCTATGCCGGGAGCATTGCCCAGCGCCAGAAAGATTTGCAGGAGGCGTTGGATGATCCGCAAGCTGGTGCCATCCTCTGCAGTCGCGGAGGCTATGGGGCTGTACATCTGGTGGATAAATTGGACTTCACGCACTTTTGCGAACATCCCAAGTGGCTCATCGGTTTCAGCGATATCACCGCCCTGCACTGCGTCTTCCAGCACGAAGGCTTCGCCTCGCTTCATGCCCCGATGGCGCGCCATCTCACCGTGGAGCCGGATGATGACCCGGCCATGCGGGCGTTGCATGATTTCCTCTTCGGACAATACCCCGAGGGAATGCAGCACTTTGCCATCGCCTCCGAAGCACATAGGCTTGATCACCGGGGCACTTCGCGCGGCATTCTCCGGGGAGGCAATCTTTCCGTGTTCTATGGCCTGCGCGGCACACCTTGGGATATCCCGGCAGACGGCACCATCCTCTTCCTGGAAGATGTGGGCGAACGTCCGCACGCCGTAGAGCGCATGATATACAACCTGAAACTGGGCGGCGTATTGGAGAGATTGAATGGCCTTATCATCGGCCAGTTTACGGAATACGAGGAAAACCGTTCGCTCGGCAAACCGCTCTATGAGGCCTTGGCCGATGTGCTGAAACCTTATGACATTCCCATCTGCTTCGGCTTCCCCGTGGGGCACGTCACACGCAACATGCCCCTGCCCTGTGGTGCCGAGGTCACCTTGGAAGTGGGTAAAAAAGAAGTAAAACTGAGCTTTAAATAGACAATGAAACGAAACTATCCCTTCATCGCTGCCCTGTGTCTGATGGCTGTGGCTATCGTGTCGTGCAGCAACAACCGCAAGCAGTCGGCCGCCGATGCCGATACGCAAGAAGTCATCCCGGCTTCTGTCATTGTGCCTGCCTTCAATGCCGACAGTGCCTACCGCTATGTCAAGGAGCAAGTGGACTTCGGCCCGCGCGTGCCCAACACCGCTGCCCACCGGGCTTGTGGCGATTACCTCATCGGTAAACTCCGGCAGTTCGGCGCCACTGTCCATGTGCAGGAAGCCGACCTTGTGGCGTATGACAACACCATCCTCAAGGGGCGTAATATCATCGGTGCTTTCAATCCCGACAACCGGCGCCGCATCTTGCTCTGCGCCCATTGGGACAGCCGCCCTTATGCCGACGAAGAGCGTAGCAAGAAGAAGCAGCGCGAGCCCATCCTCGGTGCCAACGACGGTGCCAGTGGGGTGGGTGTCCTGCTGGAAATAGCCCGCCTGATACAACAACAGGCACCGGCTATCGGCGTGGATATCATCTTCTTCGATGCGGAGGATTACGGCATCCCCACCTTTTATAAAGGCAATTACAAGGCCGATACCTGGTGCCTCGGCTCGCAATACTGGGGGCGCGTGCCCCATGTGCAGGGCTACAACGCCCGCTACGGCATCCTGCTGGACATGGTGGGGGGCAAGGGAGCTACCTTTTATCGCGAGGGCTTCTCCCAACGTACGGCTCCCACGCAAGTGAAGAAAATCTGGGACACCGCCCAACGCCTAGGCTTCGGCACCTACTTCCCCCAGGAAGACGGCATGGAGGTGACCGATGACCATATCTATGTCTACAATCTGACACACATTCCCTGCGTGGATATTATCAACTACGACCCCAATGCAGAGAGTGGTTTCGGGGACTTCTGGCATACGCATGAGGACAACATGGATGTGATAGACCACGCTACGCTCAATGCCGTGGGACGTACAATAATGGATGTGGTGTATAACGAGAAATAATCATTACCAAGATATGACGATAAACGAAGCACAAGACGAAGTAATCGCCGAATTCAGCGACTTCGACGATTGGATGGACCGCTATCAGCTGTTGATAGACTTGGGCAACGAGCAAGCCCCTTTGGACGAAAAGTATAAGACGGATCAGAATCTGATAGAAGGCTGCCAAAGCCGTGTATGGCTACAGGCCGATGAGGTGGACGGCAAGCTGGTCTTTCAGGCCGAGAGCGATGCTCTGATTGTGAAAGGCATCATCGCCCTCCTTATCAAGGTCCTGTCCGGCCACACGCCCGACGAGATTCTCAATGCCGACCTCTACTTCATCGACCGCATCGGCCTGCGCGAGCATCTTTCTCCCACCCGCAGCAACGGCTTGCTCTCCATGGTGAAGCAGATACGGATGTATGCACTGGCGTACAAGGCGAAGGAGGGGAATTGACTTTCCTCAAAACACGCGCAGCCTGCACGGGTGATTTCCACTCGTGCAGGCTGCGTGTTATTTACACCGACCTTTTACATATCCAAGAACTTCTTGCCCTTGGCTGTATGAGCAAAGATGAACAGTCCAATAGCAATTGCCATTAAAGAGCATAATACAAATATTGTTTCCATTTCAATCTCCTTTCTTTTCTTGATTCGTCTTAGCAATAAACCAAATGCCCAGCCACATTAAAAGGATTACGGCCAATATCCCTGTCACATAAACAAGCCAACGGGAAGAAAATTCTCCCAAAAAGGAAGTTATCAGCACGGCCGTAGCCACATACTTGGCCACATCCATCAGCCATTTTCCTATTTCTTCTTTCACTTTCATAGTGCAAAGATAGCGATAGTTTCTTGATAACCAACTATACTGGCACCATAAATTCCTACTTGTACTCCAGCAAATCCCCCGGCTGGCACTCCAGCACGCGGCAGATGGCCTCCAGCGTGGAGAAACGTATGGCCTTGGCCTTCCCCGTCTTGAGGATGGAGAGATTGGCGGGCGTGATGCCAATCCGTTCGGCCAGCTCGCTGAGGGTAATCTTGCGGCGGGCCATCATAATATCCAGGTTCACGACTACGGGCATAAGGTCAGGAATCTTCTCCTTTCTTTTCTTCAGATTGTTTACCGTCAGTGGCATCAAACCAATTGGTATACCGTTTGATGACGCGCTCGTAAATGTAGTAGCACAAGGTGAGCATAATCAGTGATGCAAACATGCCGGACCAGCTAATAAAAGGCGAATCACCCTCGGCAGCATCGTAAAAACATACCAAATAGATAATTTCAGCAGCCACTATCGTCAAAAGCCATATACCGACAATCCACAAGTATGCTTTCAGTTTCATTTTGTTTTTCGGTTTCATCATATTGAGTCGTTTTTAAATGGTTAAATCCTGGTCTTCCTTGATCTTCGCCGCACGGCGTATCATGCCTGCACAGAACATCAGCAGGAAGCCCAGCAGGTAGATGAACATCGAATCTTCCGCATAGAATGCCACGTTGTCCAGGTCCACGCTGGTCACATGGTCATCCAGATGACTTCGGATAAGCATCAACAGAATGACGATAAAGCCGCAAGTATCCAGGATATTGGCCGTGCGTTGGCTCAACAGCCGGCGGCAATCCAGCCGCAACAGTTGCGTGCTGATCACCAGCAAGGTGATTAAATTGCAGGCATACATCCAACTGATATATTTGTCGCCATCAGGCGCATACCAGTTGGCGGACAACCCAAACAGCTGCATCAGGATCAAGCCCAACGATAGCATGGCAAAAAGCAGTAGCGTCCACATCGCGCCGTAGCGTTGCTGCAAATAGTTATAAATTGCTTTCAGGCGTTTCATATTCAATCTCCTTTTTCTTTTACTTATATCGTCAAATCCTGCTCCTCCTTCATCCGCAACCCGATGGCGAAGACCTCGGCCACTATCAGCGAGCAGAGTCCCAGCAAGAGCGTTACGCCCCGCGACTCGTCCGGCAGGATGAGGTCATAATTTCGCAGGGAGAGTACCTCGCGCATGGCCTGCAACTCCAGCCATGCCCCCAGCCAGCTGCAACCGAAGGCCACCAGCAACAGGATGCCCAGCCGACGGAGTCGGCGCACGTTGCGCCAACTGAAGATGTCGGATCGGTTGATGCTGACCACCAGTCGGATGAACACCACCAAGGCCCATACGACGGCACCGAAAATCACCCATCCCAGCACATTCTTGGCCCAAAAGCCGGGCGTCTCCACGCTGACCAGCATCGTGGCATACGCGGCAGGCACGTACTGTCCGGACTTCTCGTTGTAGACGGAGTCCGTGAACAGTTCTTTGCTCGCTCCACGCAATGCGGGCGGCATCAGCGAGACATACTTCATGTCGCCTATTTCTTGGAAATCCTCCGCCACCGTTACCTTCTCGCCGCGCTCCTCGGCTTCCGCCTCCGCCTTGGCCTGGTTCCATCCCGCCTCCATGCCCATGCGGGCACCTACCAGCAGGTAATAGCCTGTTTCAACGACCGACCAGCCCAAGGCCAGCAACACGATGGCGCACAACAGATTCAATCGCTTCTTCATAATTGTTCGGTATTAACAGGTTCTACATAGGGGCGGTCATAATCCGGTGCCTTGGGGCGACGCAAGAGTTGCCACATACCCGCGGCAAAGGCCACGGCAGCCACCGCCAGGCAAATGGCTTCGGCATGAGGTCCCCAAATCTCGTCCAGCGAATCCACATCGGGATATACCAACAACGTCCAGACACTCAGCGAATTGTTCAGTACATGCACCACGATGCAGGGCACCACGCTGCGTGTCCGCCAATACAGCCAGGCCAGCAACATCCCCGCCAGGAAGCCGAACACCGACTGCACGGGATTAAAGTGAATCAACCCGAACAACAAGCCTGATATGACGATGGCCATCCCCGGACGGAACTTGCGCAACAGTTCGCGCGTGATGGCGCCGCGGAACATCAGTTCCTCCAGTATAGGACTCAGCAAGGCAATGTCGAGCACGCCCACCCAAGAGGACAACATCTGGTCGAACGTCATTTCCATCCAGTCCGGCAGGAAGTCCAGCTCGTTTGTCAATGCCCCAAGTAGCGTAACGGCCCCGACGCCCATCAACGCCGTCCAGCCCAGGTAACCGCCGGATACGGGGGAATACAGTTGCCCGTCATCCGTCAGGTAATCCTTCTTCCACAGGTACCACACCGTGAAGAACAACGTCAGCAACGAGCCGGGCACCAAGGTCTGTGCGTCGGCTGCATCGGGATTTATCGTCCCTGTCACCACGAACTGGTATATCAGCACTAACGGCACCGCCGCCAGGCTGCCCAGGAGTTGCAGCAGGATGAATATCAAAAACAGTTTAATAGCAGCTTTCATACTTTCCTATTGGGTTAAGGATGAATAAATCTTGCTTCCCTCCGCCTTAGGCAGGAATCAGGAAACCTATCAGTAAACTTGCCACTACGGAGAGTGACACCACCAGGAGCGTAATGCTCATCAATGCTTTTCTCATGATTCAGTTGTTTTTCTGTGATTCTACTTTGTCAGTTGTATTTTTCTGCCTGCAAAGGAAAGGGATATTTTCGAGAATATCAAGAAAAACAGAAAATATTTATCGAAAAACGATAAATTTATAGTGAAATTCGATAAAACAACTGATGCGCAAATCTATCCGGATGCTTTATTTCCGTCCGAAGTCGGCGGGAATCTCCCCCCATTGGTCAGTTTCCCATTTCAAGACGGGAGTAGAATAGGTATTGTCCCGCAGCCACCGTTCGGCGCGGTCAATCAACTGGAAGAGCGGCTCGCTCCGGGCGTCGCGGGGCAGTTTGGTCTTGCATTTCTTCTGTTGCACCCAGGCGATGGCGTTGCGGCTGTCGCTATAAACAGGCATATCCTGACCCTTCTGCTTCAGCAAGGCTAGGGCGTGGACGATGGCCAGGAACTCGCCGATATTGTTCGTGCCATACACAGGGCCGAAGTGAAAAGCCTGCTGGAAGCTGGGGAGGTGTACGCCGCGGTATTCCATTTTGCCGGGATTGCCGCTGCAAGCCGCATCCACGGCCAGCGCCTGCCCTTTCAGGTCGGGAGGCAGGCAAGGAGCAGCCGGCCGCGGGGAAGCCTGCCGGGCACCTGCCGGACGGATATAGTCCGCAGGCGAGGCGGCAAACGCTTCCTCGGCCTCCTGCAGCGTGTCGAACGATTTATACTTGGCGCCCGCATAACCTTTAGTCTGCAGCTGGCATTCCGTCCAGGTGCGGTAGATGCCGGGAGTGACGCCGGCCCAGACGACGTAGAATTTCTGTTTCTTCATTGGCAGAAATTATAAGAAGTGTGCAATCACGTGGTTGTTGCTGATGTATCGGATGAGATAAATGATTTCTCCGCCTTTCCGGTAGGTGTTGAAGAATACGTACCATTGGGTTCCCTTATTCTTGCGGAAAGAAGCATACTGCATATGCTTGCCGTATTTGTCAAAATAGGGCGGAGCGGGCTTTTTGAGTTTTAAGGGGAGTTCGGCATTTATTTCTTCTAATAAATCATTGACATACCGTAAGGCGTTTTCTTTAAATCCGAAGTAGTCCTTTTCATATAATAATGTCGTTAAATCATTGAAGTATTCAAGTACTTCCGGAAGAAATTCTATTCTCATGGACGCGTGTTGTATAATGCTTCAATATGACTTAATGCATTTTGCTTGAATTCTTCAAACGAAATAGCCCTCTCCAAATCCTCATCCGGCTCCATGATATAAGAAGAGGCTGCGGCAGTATCTGTTTCAGTAAGAGGGACAATCAGGTAATTTTGTCCTTGCTCGCGTTGCACCATGACTTCTTCTCCCTCGTCCACTTGGTCAAGGTAATGTTGTTGGTTGGTTCTGAATTCTCTGGCTGAAATAATCAACATGGTCACATTTTCTTTTAGGGTATGAATCTCTTTCGTGCAAAGATAATGAATTTATATGGATTTCTTGTCAAGGGGAGGATAAAAAATGCCCTTGTAGTTTAATGACTGTCCAAATGTGGCGGGATAAACACAATGTCTTTTCTTGGGGTTGCCAATGTCTTTCCAAGGCCCTCCCAAAGTCGTCCTTTTCCCTACCTCCTCCCTACCTTCTCCTTGTCTATAGATAGGGACTTGGTAGGGAGGAGGGGCGACTTTGGGGCGACTTTGTCCCCTCTCTGGCAGGATTGTCAATGGAAAAGTCGCGGATTCTCGTGAAAGAAGGTTTTTTTACGCTGAAAAGGAATACGTGTGCGTTAAAAAGATAAATATTGCTTAAATATTTAGGAGGTAGCGACTTGTTTTATAAATTTAAGCTATACATTTGCACCTAACTAACAAACAAAATCGGTAAAAATCTTATTTCTAATAAGACAAACAAACGCTAAAATTGAGATAACTCAATGAGAATTAAATTTGTATACATTCTTATAGTAGTATTGTTGCTTCCTAAGCTGTCCGCATCTGCGCAAAAGGTAGCTCTGAAGACCAACGTGTTGTATGATGCAATGGCCAATGTCAACGTGGGCATGGAATTGGGACTGGCTCCGCAATGGTCCTTGGACGTTTCGGGGGACTTTAATGCTTGGACCTTCTCCCACGGACGTCGTTGGAAGCACTGGTTCGTACAACCCGAGGCACGCTACTGGCTGTGCGACCGCTTTGCCGGGCATTTCTTCGGTCTCCATACTCACGTGGGTCAATACAACGTGGGTGGATTGAAAAACAGTATTTCTTTCCTCGGCACGGATTTTTCCAAACTGTCCGACTACCGTTACCAAGGCTGGATGGGCGGTGTGGGTGTGGCCTATGGCTATGCCTGGATACTGGGTCGGCATTGGAACCTAGAGGCGGAAATAGGCTTCGGCTATGTTTACTCGCGCTACGACCGCTTCCGTTGCGCCGGATGTGGCGAACGGGTAGAGGTGGACAAGCCCCATCACTACGTAGGCCCCACCAAGGCGGCCATCAATCTGGTTTACATCTTCTAACGGAAAGGGTTTGCTATGAGACGACTGATAGGAATAATTTTGCTCCTGGCTTGTACGGGCGGAACGCTTCGGGCGCAGGAGATGGGAGGCACCCGGGTGGAGAACCTGCGCATGGAGCGCAACGGTCACTACTTGGTGGTGGAGATGGATGTGGTATTGGCCGGCTTGCAGGTGGAAAGCAACCGGGCTGTACTGCTGACGCCAAGCATCGTGCAGGGGGCGGATTCGCTGGCCTTGCCGTCCATCGGCGTATATGGACGCACCCGTTATTACCAATATGTGCGGGGCGATGAGGGCATGTTGTCCGGATTGGACGAACTTGTCTATAGAGCCTCCGAAATGCCGGACACCGTGGCTTATCGTGCCATGGTAGCCTATGAACCTTGGATGAATTATTCCCAACTGGAAATCGTGCGTCGTGACTTCGGTTGCTGCCGTACGCTGTTGGCCGAGCAGGGCATCACACTAGAAGGTTATCATGAAGCCGTGGCCTGGCTGCCTGCCTTGGCCTATGTGCGTCCGGAGGCCAAAGGTGAGAAGGTGTTTGCTCTGAGTGGCTCGGCCTTTGTGGACTTTCCCGTGGATCAGACCGTCATCTATCCGGAATATCGGCGCAACACGGCGGAACTGGGCAAGATTGCGGCTTCTATCGACTCGCTGCGCGGCGATGGCGACATCACCCTCAAGACGGTCACCCTCAAAGGATATGCCTCGCCCGAAGGCACATATGCCCACAACACCTACCTGGCCAAGGAGCGCACCCGGGCGCTGAAGCGGCATATCCTGCAACTTTATGACTTCGACGAAAGCCTTATCCTCACCGATTATGAGACGGAAGACTGGCAGGGCCTGCGCCGCTATGTGGAGGCCTCCAACCTGACGCACCGCGCGGAGATACTGGCCCGCATAGATGGCGATGAGGAGCCGGATGCCAAGGAGCACCGCATCCGGGCCGACTTCCCCGAGGACTACCGTTTCCTGCTGCAGCACTGCTACCCGGCCCTGCGCCATACGGACTACCGCATCGAATATATCGTGCGCCGATACAGCAATGTGGAGGAAATCAAGCAAATACTTAGCACCAAGCCGCAGAAACTGAGCCTGGACGAGTTCTATCTGGTGGCACAGGCCTATGAGCCGGGATCGGACGAATTCAATGAGGTGTTCGAGACCGCCGTGCGCATGTATCCCGAAGACGAGACGGCCAACCTCAATGCGGCCAATACGGCCTTGCAGCGGCGGGACACGGCAGCCGCGGCCCGCTACCTGGTCAAGGCGGGGGATCTGCCCGAAGCCACCTATGCACGGGGCGTGCTGGCCTACCTGACCGGGGATACCAAAGAGGCTCGCCGCTTGTGGCAGGCGGCGAAAGAAGCCGGTGTGCCACAGGCCGAAGCGGCACTGAGGCAATTGGCTGTCCTCAGTGGAAATGCGAACAATGACAGTATGTTTAAATCATCAAAATAAAAATGGTATGAGAAAAAGTTATTGGATAGGGTTGTTTGTAACCTTGCTATTGGGAGGGTGCTCTGAAGACGAGGGGCTGAACTCCGGAAACAGCGGCAATCTGCCGCAGGACGGACAGGCGTACCTGACGGTGCGCATTGCGGACGCAGGGGCGAATACGAAGGCCGAGGATGATTTTAAGAACGGAAGCGAGACGGAGCATACAGTCAGTGATGCACGTTTCTTCTTCTACGACGAGGAAGGAAACTACGTGACGGAAGCAAGCGTATGGAATGGAGGACAAGCGGTGACACCGGATGGCAACATTGAGTTCAATGGAAATACCGTGATTGTCTTGCGGGGATTGACGGCGAATGATTATCCGGATTATATGGTGACGGTGCTGAACGCACCTACCGCTTTCCAACCTGCTAATACGTTGACAGGAATGCAGACGGCCTTGAGCGGCGGTATCTACAAAGGTGGGGCAACCGGTAATTTCATTATGAGTACCACCAGTTATGTACGTACGGACGGGACTCCTTACTATGTGACAAAGCTTGCCACCACAGACTTTCATGCTGAGCCTATACCTTCGACAACTACAGGAATAACTCCGGTGAAAGTCTATGTGGAGCGTCTGGCGGCCAAGGTATCGCTGGAGGTGGCTTCTGCCCTTTCCCAGCAGGCTGAAAATGGACGTTACAAACTGAAGGTTACGGTAGCAGGCAGCGATAATAACGATGGTATCCCTGCGGCGGGCGCTACAGACATTTACATTGAATTCTTGGGATGGGGGCTGAACGCAACTGCCAAGAACTCTTATATGATGAAAAACATCGACCCTGCTTGGACAGCTGAGGCTACGGGTTTGGGTTTTTCGTGGACTGACCCGACTAACTTCCGCAGTTATTGGGGCAAGTCCTATAATTATAACGATGCTGCTACCGGCTATCCGGAAAGTGCAGGGGACGCTACGGTAACCACAAGAAAGCTGAACTACATTTCAGGTAATAGTATCTCCACCACATTGGCCACTCCCGCCTATTGTGCCGAGAATACCTTCGGGGCAGACGTCGCAAAGAAGGCCTCGGCACGCACCAGCATCCTGCTGAAAGCCAAAATCTGCGACAAGGACGGAACAGGTTTGGACATGGTGCGCTACAACGGTATGCTTTTCAAGCAAGATTACTACTTGTCGTATGTGTTGAACGCTCTGAAGAGCAGTCTGAATGCCTGGATACTGAAAAGCGGTACTGCCGGAGGGGCAGATGCCACGTATGCACAAATAGACAAGAGCCATGTGGAGCTGGTCAACATTGTGGACGGCAAGGTAAAAGTGCAATTGAAGAAGAAAGAATCGGACACGGGGAATTCCGTAGAGACAGCAGAACAACTCTATAAACGCAGTGGTACGGAGGGTAGCTATACATATACAGCCTTTACGGAACAAGAAATTACCGACTTAGACAATACTTTGGCCGGATTTAATACGAACAATCCTGCCATCGGTTATACCGGTGGTCAGATGTATTACAACATCCCCATCGAACACCTGCGTGCTTTTGAGACGAATCAGACAGACCCCAAGGAAGGCAACTACGGAGTGGTACGCAACCACCACTATGTAGTGACCATCAACAAACTGGAGAATGTCGGCAAAGGCATCTTCGACCCGGACGAAGCTATCGTGCCGGGTGGCGACGAGGGGACTGCCTACTATGTAGGTGCCAGCATCCACATCCTTTCTTGGAAGATTGTCGAGAAGGAGGTAGAATTGTAAATAGAAGTTTAGCGGGGCGGAGCCCTCGCAATTGACAATTGACAATTAACAGTTGACAATGCGGCGCAAACCGGAATAGTCTCATTGTATCAGCTAATTGTCAATTGTCAATTATTAATTGTCAATTGTGCGCAAAGCGCACCTAAATATCATTTTCTTGCATCACGACTATGGTTTTGGAAATGTTGTCTTACATACGAACATGCGGTATCCGTGTCTTGGGTTGCCTGTTGGGCTGTCTGGCTGTGACGGCCTGCGACAGCGTCATCTACGATTACGAGGGTGATTGCTCAGTGACCTATCGGCTGAAGTTCCGTTACGACTGGAACATGGCGTTTGCCGATGCTTTTGCCCACGAGGTGGAGGCGGTGACGCTCTATGTACTGGACGCTGATGGCCGCATTGTCTGGCAGAAGACCGAGGAAGGCGAGGCATTGGCTGCCCCAGACTATGCCATGACCGTGGACGTGGAGCCGGGCACTTACGATTTGCTGGCTTGGTGCGGCACGCGGGAGCGAGGCTCGTTCACGGTGCCGGACGCGGACTATAAGGATGGCTTGACCTGCACGTTGCAGTGTGCGCACGGTGAGGGAGGCCGTGCTTATTGTAATCAGGATCTGGACCGCTTGTTTCATGGCTACGTGCAGGGGCAGGTGTTTTGTATCCGGGAAGGTGTGCACACGTATGAGGTGCCGCTGATGAAGAACACCAACAACATCCGCGTGGTATTGCAGCACTTGTCCGGCGAGGCCATCCCGGAAGGGCTGTTCGAGTTCAGCATCACCGATGATAACGGTTCGATGGACTGGGACAACACAGTGTTGCCGGACGAGAGCATCACCTACTATGCCTGGCGGGAAGATGCGGGTACGGCGGAGTTCGAGGATGGGGTGCCCGAAGGCGCGCAGTCATCCCTGAGTGCTGTCATCGCAGAATTGACCATTCCTCGGATGATGATGGATCATGCGGACAGGGCGCGCCTCAGCATCCGCAATCGGGAAACCGGGGAGATCGTGATAACCATCCCGTTGATAGACGCCGTACTGTTGGTGAAGGGATATTACAACCGCGAGATGTCCGACCAGGAATACCTGGATCGGCAAGACGTGTTTTCGCTGACGTTCTTCCTGGACGAGAACGACCGTTGGATGGACGCATACATCTATATTAACGTGAGTTCGATGAATTATAAGTACTTGTAAAATTGGTGATTAGCGAAAATTGTTGTATCTTTATAGTGCTGAATTACAAAGATTTACAAACAATAGTCGCTATGATCACCGAAAGCAAAGTTATAG
>DXBX01000017.1 GCA_019116285.1 Candidatus Bacteroides merdigallinarum | reverse complement strand
TATAACTTTGCTTTCGGTGATCATAGCGACTATTGTTTGTAAATCTTTGTAATTCAGCACTATAAAGATACAACAATTTTCGCTAATCACCAATTTTACAAGTACTTATAATTCATCGAACTCACGTTATTTTATGAAGCCATCGGCATGACCGTAAACATCTGTTTCTTTATCACCCGGTTGCGAATGTCTTGTCCACGGGATGAATATTACATTTTTTCTTAATGCCTTTTCGAGTCTGTCAGACAGAATTTTATCGTTCTTCGGCACGTCATTCTCCTCAAAGACCTTGTCCGTCATTACTATATAAGCACCGCAATCAACCACGTTTCCACCGTCAATCACGATATCCGTAGTGCGGTATTGTATGCCCAATTCGTTGCAAGACTCGGAACAATCGGTAATGTATTGTGCTCTGCCATCCACTTTATAAAGATAGTCGGGGCGATAAACATATTTCAAGTAATCATCCTCCGCCAATTGTAATGGTATATAGTCACGCGCCCAGTAGTCTGCGGTATGTTTCAGCATATCCCACTTTATGCCTATCTTGTCAAGCAAGGAGGTAAGTCGTTTGAAAAAACCGGGATGTCCTCCTTGCTTTGCATTGAGCCATTCTGAAAAGTAAACAATGTTAGTATCCTTGTCTTGTATCATACGGTAAAACGGTATTCAGCATTTTTGTATTGAAGAAAAGAGTCTACTAATTCGCTTTCCTGTACCTCACATACATAATAGTTGTAATTCAATAGCTCCTTGACTTTCTGTGCCGGTGTTTTGTTTGATGTTAGTAAGTTTTGTCGGACAGACGATTGTATCTCTCTCTCTTGATTCTCGCACGGCACCAGGTGGGGAAAGTCTTTTATTTCATTGAAGGCATCAAACTTGTCAAACAATTCCCATTCTACTTTGTGCGGACCATCAAGTCTGTACTTCTTGGCAGATTCGGAAGAGGTTCCTTCTGGGTAAATCTGTCTTATCAATATTCCGCCAAAGAATGAACTGCTGTCAAGTATCGGCTGGAATAGATTGTATTCATTCGGTTGCATCGTGACATTGCTTTCGAAAGATAAGTCAATACCGCTTGAATGGAAAAACCATTGTCCGGCTTCACACGTCCTTGGATACGTGATGATGTCGCGATGGTCATTCTTATATAGGTAGAATTCTATATCCTTAATGTGGTATATCTTATGTCCTTTCCGGATTGCCGTTTTATTTAAAAGTATTTCGGCTATTTCTTTAAACTTTGGGTATGCGGTGTCTTTAGTAACACATGCAGACAAGTTTTCTTTGCTAAGTAAAAATTTTAAATCATAAAAATCCATATTGCTTTGATTTTCTATTTTACTCAAATCATATTTCTTATTTTCTGCTTTACAAATATGGTTTTCTTAATCATTCCTCCTTCAGGTTTTTGCATATAGGAATGCCTGCAAGTGTTTTATCCGGATACTGGAAATGATTGATTGCTTCTTTTAGACGAATGTATCGGTTGTCTATATCTTCGTTAAATTGAGTGTATATCATTCCTATGCCCGTGTGATATTTTTCCATTAGTTGACGTTCTAAATTCATAATTTCGGCGTCACATTTTTCACAAAATCCGGCACAGTCTCCTTCGTAATTACATTCAGTAGGTTCATAATCCAGTCCGTAACGCAAGGCTATCTCCTTGCGGACAGATTTTAATATCTCACAAATTTGTTTTCCCGTTGTATCCATGAATTGCTTAATGTTACTTTAAAAATTATTCCTTTATTGTATATATACCAATTCCTCAATATGGCGGAAGCCGAGTTCATTTAGTTGTATTATACTACGTTTTACATCATTATCGGTGTTAAACCCGCTAATGTGTGGTACTCTAATAGTAATTTTTCCTTCCGTATCTAAGGCACTGAGATATTTAAGATTGCGCATCAAGGCATCCTGATAGCCTCCTGTATAGTTTTTGTAGATAACGGGATTCATGTCCTTAATGTCGATTATCCAATAGTCAATGACGGATGATAAACGGCGAATGTGTTCACTTGTGCAATTTAGAGAAGTTTCTATCGTTAATTTCCAACTATCTCCACAAAGGAGTCTGAACTCTTCAATGAAGTGGCTATATATAGCCGGTTCACCTCCTCCGAAACACACTCCGCCGCCTGTCGTGCGAAAGTACAAGTTATCTATGCGTACTTTTTCGTAAAGTTCTTTGGGGGAAAGTAACATTACATAGTCCGCAGTTGAAGTGCCTTCAGCATTGGATACGGGGCTATGGCATATCTTATTGGGGCAGTACTTGCACTGCAATGTACAGCCCATGCAAGTGACAAGCGTGGTGATACCTGGTCCGTCAATACCAATGCGGTGGCGGCAGATGGCAAAAAAGGGTACTTTGTTTCTGTGTTGAGTCATTGCTCTGCAAAATTACGTATTGTAGACGATATGCTAAAATGTTTTCGTGGATATTTTAACTTATGTTCATCATCAACGAGTTAGTATTCCCCCTTTCTCATTCTTATGGAAAACGTATAGGCGAATAAGCATTCATAAATGATTCTTTGGATATTTTCTGCAGAAAACATTGGCATTCTCATGCGGAATGCCTATCTTTGCAGTGTGTGTTTTTCATAGTATTAGATTTAAGGTTAACAATGAGGTGACTGTCTGTGAAGATGGTCACTTTTTTTGTTGGTGTGGGCCAGAATAGTGGGAAAAATGAAAGGAAGTGGTATAACCTATATGAATAAACTGTACCTTTGCACCGCTTTTAGAATAAGAAGATAGAAAACAATGGACTCATTGAAAATCAACAAGGTGCAGATACGTAATCTGCAAATCGAAGATTACGACCAACTGGCCCAATCCTTCACCCGTGTCTATACCGACGGAAGCGACGTGTTCTGGACCCACAAGCAGATTGAGAAACTGATAAAGATTTTCCCCGAGGGGCAAATCGTGACCGTGGTGGACGAGAAAATCGTGGGGTGCGCCCTCTCCATCATCGTGGACTATGACAAGGTGAAGAACGACCATACCTATGCCCAGGTGACGGGCAAGGAAACTTTCAACACGCACAATCCCAACGGCAACATCCTTTATGGCATCGAGGTGTTCGTGCATCCCGAATACCGCGGCCTGCGCCTGGCACGCCGTATGTACGAGTACCGCAAGGAATTGTGCGAGAAGCTGAACCTGAAGGCCATTATGTTCGGAGGCCGTATCCCCAACTATCACAAGTATGCCGACCAGATGCGGCCGAAGGAATATATAGATAAGGTGCGCCAGAAGGAGATATACGACCCCGTGCTGACCTTCCAGCTCTCCAACGACTTCCACGTCCGCAAGGTGATGCGCAACTACCTGCCCAATGACGAGGAGTCTCGCCACTACGCTTGCCTCCTCCAGTGGGACAACATCTATTACCAGCCGCCTACGCAGGAGTATATCAATCCCAAGACTTCGGTGCGCGTCGGACTGGTGCAGTGGCAGATGCGTTCGTACAAGACGCTGGACGACCTGTTCGAGCAGGTGGAGTTCTTCGTGGATGCCGTGTCCGACTACAAGAGCGACTTCGTGCTCTTCCCCGAATACTTCAACGCGCCCCTTATGGCAAAGTTCAACGACGAGGGCGAGTCGCAAGCCATCCGCGGACTGGCCGCCTTCACCGACGAGATACGCGAGCGCTTCATCAAGCTGGCCATCAGCTACAACATCAACATCATCACGGGCAGTATGCCTCTCATCAAGGAGGACGGACGCCTGTACAACGTCGGCTTCCTTTGCCGGCGCGACGGCTCCTACGAGATGTACGAGAAAATCCACGTCACTCCCGATGAAATCAAAAGCTGGGGACTGACCGGCGGCAAGATGATCCAGACTTTCGACACGGACTGCGCCAAGATTGGTGTCCTCATTTGCTACGACGTGGAGTTCCCCGAACTTTCCCGCATTATGGCCGACCAAGGGATGCAAATCCTCTTCGTGCCCTTCCTGACCGATACGCAGAATGCCTACAGCCGCGTCAAGGTTTGTGCCCATGCCCGTGCCATCGAGAACGAGTGCTTCGTGGTCATCGCCGGAAGTGTGGGCAATCTGCCCCGCGTGCACAATATGGACATCCAGTATGCTCAGAGCGGCGTCTTCACCCCGTGCGACTTCGCCTTCCCCACGGACGGCATGCGCGCCGAGGCCACGCCCAACACGGAGATGATTCTCGTGTCCGATGTGGACCTCGACCTGCTGAGCGAACTGCACACCTACGGCAGCGTCCGCAACCTGAAGGACCGTCGCGGCGACCTCTACGAAGTGAAGCTCAAGAATCGCAGTTGAGTGTCCGATAGCGGACACCCGCATTGTCCGTTTCCGAACACATTTCCCTTCTAAATGCCCGTCTGAGGCCTTGGCACGGTCTTTGTCCTCAGACGGGCATAATTGTGTAATGATAGGGAATATGAAAAAGATTTTATGCTTGGCGCTGTGCTTGGGGATGTCGTTCCTGGCGAAGGCGCAACAGGATACCTTGGCGTATGAACGCGACATCACCCTCTCCGAAGCCATCGCCTTGGCACGGGCGCAGTCGGTGGATGCCGCCGTGGCCCTCAACGAGTTGAAGATCGCCTATTGGGAATACCGCACCTTCCGGGCCAACCTCTTGCCGGAGGTCAACTTCACGGGCACCCTGCCCAATTACAGCAAATCCTACAGTTCGTACCAGAACTCGGACGGCTCCTACACGTTTGTCCGCAACAACAACCTGGGGCTGCAAGGCGAGCTCTCCATCGACCAGAACATCTGGCTGACGGGCGGTAAACTCTCGCTCAGGTCATCGCTGGACTATATTCGCCAGTTGGGGAGCGGGGGATATCATCAGTTTATGTCCGTCCCCGTCAGTCTGGAACTGACGCAACCCATCTTCGGGGTGAATACCATCAAGTGGGACCGCCGCATCGAGCCGGTGCGCTATGCCGAGGCCAAGGCTTCGTTCATCACTGCCACTGAGGAGGTGACGATGACCACCATCACCTATTTCTTCAACCTCCTCTTGGCCAAGGAGAATCTGGCCACCGCCCGTCAGAACAAGGAGAATGCCGACCGCCTCTATGAAGTGGCCAAGGCCAAGCGCAAGATGGGGCAGATATCCGAGAACGATCTCCTGCAACTGAAGCTGAATGCCCTCCAAGGCAAAGCAGACGTGACCGAGGCCGAGAGCAACCTCAACGCGCAGATGTTCCAGCTCCGCTCCTTCCTGGGCCTGTCCGAGCAGGAGAATCTCAATCCCATTCTGCCCGAAGCGGTGCCCGATGTGGAGATTGTATATAAAGATGTGTTGGAGAAAGCCCTCGAACGCAACTCTTTCGCGCAGAACATCCGCCGCCGTCAGCTGGAAGCCGACTATGCCGTGGCTACGGCCCGGGGCAACCTGCGTAGCATCAATCTCTTTGCCAGTGTGGGTTATACCGGTCAGAACCGCGACTTCAAGTCCTCTTACCACGATTTGCTGGATAACCAAGTGGTACAGGTGGGCTTCTCCATCCCCCTGCTGGACTGGGGCAAACGCCGCGGGCAGGTGAAGGTGGCCAAGAGCAACCGCGACCTGGAGCTGTCCCGCATCAAGCAGGAGCAGATGAACTTCAATCAGAACATCTTCCTCCTCGTGGCCAACTTCAACAACCAGGCGCAACAATTAGGCATCGCCGAGGAGGCTGACCAGATTGCCGAACGCCGCTACAACACCAGCGTAGAGACCTTTATGATTGGTAAAATCAGCACCCTCGACCTGAATGACGCGCGCGACTCTAAGGATGAGGCCCGCCAGCAGCACATCTCCGAGCTCTACTCCTATTGGTATTATTTCTACCAAATCCGCAGCCTGACGCTCTGGGACTTCGAGCGGGACGAGGCGTTGGAGGCGGATTTTGAGGCGGTGGTGCGTCAGTAGGTCCGGCCGGGTGGCTGACTTGATAGGGAATCAATGCCAATGATTAGGTGGAATCAATGCCAATGATTGGGGGGAATCAATGCCAATGATTGGGGGAAATCAATGCCAATGATTCTTCTCCTTCCCTCTACCTTAACAGGGGCATCCCCGCAAATTATTCCCCTCAAGTAGGCTGGAGAACGAGAAGTTTCGCTAATTTTGTGGCGTGTAAATAGGAATTTAATTCTTTAGACGCGGATTTTGCGGATTAAGCGGATTTTATTTTTTTCTTTTAAATACGGACGACAAATCAGGGCGATCCTTCTTTAAGATCCGCTCAATCCGCAAAATCCGCGTCTAAAAAATACCCCGATAAATTATCATTCTTACGATTATGATACTGATTATAGACGATGATACCGCTGTCCGCTCCTCGCTGAACTTTATGCTGAAGCGGGCGGGCTATGAAGCCAAGGCCGTGCCCGGTCCGCGCGAGGCGATGGACGTGGTGCGTGCTGAGACACCCGAACTGATCTTGATGGATATGAACTTCACCCTCTCCACCACGGGCGAGGAAGGACTGACCCTGCTCCGCCAGGTGAAGATATTCCGCCCCGACGTGCCGGTCATCCTGATGACTGCCTGGGGCAGCATCCAGCTGGCTGTGCAGGGAATGCGGGCGGGAGCCTTCGACTTCATCACCAAGCCGTGGAACAATGCCGCTCTGCTGCAACGCATCGAGACCGCCCTTCAGCTCAATGTCTCTTCGTCCAAAGCCGACGAAGGGACAGACTTCGTGCTGGAGCGCAGCCGCATCATCGGGCAATCCAAGGGGCTGACGGACGTGCTGAACACCGTGGCTCGCATTGCCCGCACCAATGCCTCCGTGCTTGTCACGGGCGAGAGCGGCACGGGCAAGGAACTCATTGCCGAGGCCATCCACCGCAACAGCCGCCGTGCCGCGCAACCCTTCGTGAAGGTCAACCTCGGCGGCATTTCGCAGAGCCTCTTCGAGAGCGAGATGTTCGGACACAAGAAGGGCGCCTTCACCGATGCCGTGGCCGACCGTGTGGGACGCTTCGAGCTGGCGGACAAGGGGACCATCTTCCTGGACGAAATCGGCGACTTGGATATGTCCTGCCAGGTGAAGCTGCTCCGTGTCCTCCAAGACCAGACCTTCGAGGTGCTGGGCGACAGCCGTCCGCGCAAGGTGGATGTACGGGTGGTCTCCGCCACCAATGCCGACTTGCGCAAGATGGTGGCCGAGCATACCTTCCGTGAAGACCTCTTCTACCGCATCAACCTCATCACCGTCCATCTGCCTGCCCTGCGCGAACGGCGGGACGACATCCCCCTGCTGGCCCGCCACTTTGCCGACCGTCAGGCGGAACTGAACGGCTTTCCCCGCACGGACTTCTCGGCCGATGCCCTCCAGTTCCTGTCCCGTTTGCCTTATCCCGGCAATATCCGCGAACTGAAGAATCTGGTGGAGCGTACCATTCTGGTCAGCGGCAAGCCCGTGCTGGATGCTTCCGACTTTGAAGCCCAGTGCTTGAACCACGACGAACAGTCGCAGGCGGAGCGGGGAAGCAGCTATACAGGCCAGACGCTGGACGAGATTGAACGGCAGACCATCCTCCAGGCGTTGGAGTACCATAAAGGGAATCTCAGTCAGGTGGCCACCGCCTTGGGCATCAGTCGGGCGGCCTTGTATCGCCGCCTGGAGAAATATGGCATAGTCATCAACGATTAAAATCCGGATACCGCCGTGCGCATCAAGTTCCTTTTCCTGTTGTTGGTCCTCTTTCTGGTCGGGTTGGGGGTCTATCTCGGGATTTTCTTCCGCGAGCAGAAACTCTATTGGTACATCGCAGAGGGTGGGGTGGCGCTTATCCTTGTCTACCTGTGGTTCTTCTATCACAAGATTGTCAAGCCGCTCCGCACGATAGGAAACGGTATGGACCTGTTGCGCGAGCAAGATTTCAGCAGCCGCCTCAGTCCCGTGGGACAATACGAGGCCGACCGCATCGTGGGCATCTTCAACCGTATGATGGATCAATTGAAGAACGAACGCCTCCGGATGCGCGAGCAGAACTATTTCCTCGACCTCCTCATACAGGCTTCTCCGATGGGCGTCATCATCCTAACGCTGAACGAAGAAGTCTCGCAGATGAATCCTATGGCGGTGAAGATGCTGGGCGTTTCCTTATCGGATGCCTGCGGACGGAAGATGGAGCAAGTGAATGCCCAGTTGGCTGCCGAGCTGGCCCGGATACCTTATGAAGAGACGGAAGTGGTGCGCCTGAACGATGCCAATGTCTACAAGTGTACCCATTCCTACTTCATCGACTGCGGGTTCAAGCATCCTTTCTACCTCATTGAGCGTATGACAGACGAAGTGATGCGGGCGGAGAAGAAAGCCTATGAGAAGGTCATCCGTATGATTGCCCACGAGGTGAACAACTCCACGGCGGGCATTACCTCCACCCTCGATACCGTGGGGCAGGCTCTTTCTGCCGAAGACGGTATGGAAGACCTCTGCGAGGTGATGCGGGTCTGCGTGGAGCGTTGCTATTCGATGAGCCGTTTTATCACCCGCTTTGCCGATGTGGTGAAGATTCCCGAGCCTACGCTGGTGCCCTTGTCCCTCAACGAGATGGCTGCCACGTGCAAGCGGTTTATGGAGGGTATGTGTGCTGATGCAGGCATCTCTCTTCGCTTGGAGTGCGACGAGCAGGTGGGGGAGGTGAAGATGGATGCGTCCCTCTTTGAGCAGGTGTTGGTGAACATCATCAAGAATGCGGCGGAGAGCATCTCTGCTTCGGACGATGAAAAGGGCGGGGAAATTGTGGTGCGTACTTTTGCCCCCGCTTCTGTGGAGGTGGTGGACAATGGGCCGGGCATCAGCAAGGAGGTGGAAGCCAAACTGTTCACCCCCTTCTTCTCCACGAAGCCCAACGGCCAGGGCATCGGCCTCGTCTTCATCCGCGAGGTGCTCACCAAGCATGGCTGCACCTTTTCGTTGCGGACGTATGAAGACGGGCTGACGCGCTTCCGTATCTTGTTTCCTTGAGTGGAGGATTACAAGGCCAGTTCGTAAATTTCCCGCGTATCTTTCCGGGTCAGTTTCACGTAGTTTCCTATCAATTCGCCCTTGTTGCGGTGCAGGCCTTCCACCAGACGGTCTATGTCGGGGTGGTCGATACCCAGTTCGTGGAAGGTAGTCGGCAGGCCCAGGTAACGGAAGAAGTGTTTCAGGCGGTTGACGGCAGTCATGGCCATGTCTTCTATCGGTTCGATGACCGGGGCGTTGAAGACTCGCTCGGCCAGTTGGGCCACTTTCTCCGGGTGATGTTCGGCCATGAAGGTCATCCAGGCGGGCACGATGACGGACAGACCGGCACCATGGGTCACGTTGTACAGGGCACTGATCTCATGCTCCAGGTAGTGGGAAGCCCAGTCTTCCTCGCAGCCTACGCCGCAAGTGCCGTTGTGGGCAATCATGCCGCACCACATCAGGTTGGCACGCGCTCCGTAGTTGTTGGGATCTTGCTTCACGCGATAGGCTTCCTTGATGATGGCCGTCAGCGTGCCCTCGCACAGCCGGTCGCCGATTTCCACGTCCTTCGTGTTGGTGAAGTAGCGTTCGAAGATGTGGATCATCATGTCGCAGATGCCGCAGGCGGTCTGGAAGGGAGGCAGGGTGAAGGTCAGTTCCGGGTTCAGGATGGAGAAGGCCGGGCGCAACACGCCAGGAACCCGCAGGCTGAGTTTCTGCAAGGTCTTCGTATGAGTGATGACCGAGTTGCCGGAGCCTTCGCTGCCCGATGCGGGGATGGTCAGTACCACGCCCACCTTCAAGGCGCGTGTCACTGTGGCCTTGCCGATAAAGAAGTCCCAGAAGTCACCGTCATAAAGCACGCCTGCCGCAATGGCTTTAGCCGCATCAATGACGGAACCGCCTCCGACAGCCAGCATCATGTCTGCCCCTTCGCGCCGACAGAGGTCAATGCCCTCATATACGTAGGTGTCCGTAGGATTGGGCAGCACGCCGCCCATCTCACAGAAGGTCAGTCCGGCTTCCTTCAAGGAGTCTTTCACCCGGTCCAGCAAGCCGCTGCGTATCACGGAGCCGCCGCCATAGACAATCATGGCTTTCTTGGCACCGTATTTCTTCATCAATGCACCTGTTTGCATTTCGGTGTCCTTGCCGAACACGAATTCGGTAGGGCTGTAGAATACGAAGTTGTTCATAGTTCTCTGATTACTGATTTGTATTTAATTCCGTCTATCCTTCAAAATGCTTTTGATGGGGGCATCAAAAGTCCTTTGACGGGGGCATCAAAAGTCCTTTGACGGGGGCATCAAAAATCCTTTGATGGGGGCATCAAAAGTCTTTTGATGGGGGCATCAAAGGCGTTTTGTCTTCAATGCTTCATGAATATGTTTGGATATGCCGATCCAGTTCATGCCGTTCCTTGGGGGTGGCGATGTAAAGCACGTACCGATTGAAGAAGCGGCGGATGCACCCCAAATTCAGCAGGCCTTTCTCGAAAATCAGGATGCCCACCAAGGCGCAGGTGATGCCCAGCAGCACATCGATGATATAATGATGCCCGGAATAGATAGCTGTCCACCAGATGCCCACCATGATGAAGGCGAAGACAATCTTCAGCCACTTGGCGCAGCGTCCGATACAGGCATAGACCAATGCCACCACCATGTAGGCAGCGTGCAGAGACGGAATGGCAGCGAACACGTTGGCATTGCGGCCATAGATGGAATGGAAGATGTTGCAGCCCAGGAGTTCGTCGAAGCGTCCCAGGCCGGCCACGTTGCCCGGCGTGTTCAAAATGGGTTCGAAGCCATAGTTCATGGCATACCAAGGCGGGGCGGCAGGATGGATGTAGTAGCCGATGAAGCCTATCAGGTTGACGAACAGGAAGGCGGTGGCGAAGCGCAGGTAGATTTGCCGTTTCCCTTTCAGGTAGAGCCAGATGCCGAAGGCGATGGGCACGGGTACCCAGCACAGATAGAACACGCCGGCCATGAAGTCGGCCACTGTGCAGTGGTGGGGGGCAAAGTATTCGCAGGGTATGAGGGTCTGTCCGTTGACGGTGATGCCGAAGAGTGACTTCTCGGCTTCATACAGGCCTTGTACGTCAATGGGGTTTACCTCGAAGTTCGGGTAGACGCGCATCCAGTCGTAGCAGATGGCAAACAGGATGAACGGCAGCAGGGCGACAGCCAGCTTGCGGGCGGCCGGTCCTATATAGAAAAGGAATAGGAAGAGTCCCGCTATCAGGAAGTGATCCGTCCGCAAGCCGATGAACACTTCTACCAGACATAGGTAAGCCACCATGGGCAGGGTGGCCCACAGTGCTTCTTTGGGGGTAGGTAATATTTTGCTCATGCGTGGAAGTTATTTCTGGTTCAGCAATTTGTGACAGTGATGGATGCGTACGAAAGCCGTCCAGTTGGCCAAAAGTGCGATGAGCGCTTGGGGGGCTATCAGCCAATACATCGGGTCGAAGGACGTGCAGCCGGCAAAGATGCCACAGCAGATGGCGCCGACAGCCGTCAGGACCACACGTTCGGGACGCTGCATCAGTCCCACCTTGCACTCCAGTCCCAAGCCTTCGGCCCTTGCCCGGACGTAGCTCACCATCAGCGAGCCGATGAGGGCCAGGAAGGTGAGGACACTTCCCCACAGATAGCCTTGCAAAATCAGATAAAAGAAGATGCCGAACAGGGTGAACAGTTCGCTGTAGCGGTCCAATACTGAATCATACAAAGCGCCGAAAGTGGAAGTCATGTTGCCCACGCGGGCCACCCGTCCGTCCATCATGTCGAATAGTCCTGCAAACAGGATGATGCCGCCTGCCCAGCCCACGTAGGCCAGGCTGTCGGGCGCCTCGATGGCTCCGTATAGGAACACGCCGGCGGCGACGATGTTCAGCACGAGGCCCGTGGTCGTGATGAAATTGGGCGTGATGCCGACGCGTATCATGCCGTGCACCAGCGGGTTGATGATTTTGTAAATCAGTTTCTGTAGATAGTCTCTGTAGTTCATAAGTGTCTGTTTTTGTTTTCAAGATAATGTTGCCAGAAGTGTCTGAAGTCGCAGTTGCGGTACACGAACACCCGCTGCATCTGATAGTTCCAGAAGAATCCCACCAGCAGGGCCACAACGATTTTGGCCGGGATGAAGACATTGTCCACGTAATGTCCCAGCCATTCGGTCAGCCGGGGCAATCCGGTCAGCCATTCGGTCAGTGCGAACGTGCCCCACGTATTGAGCAGGATGCTGCCTGTCCACACGGCCAGGTATTTCACTGCTACATACCGTTTCTTGCACCCGTCCGTCCGGAATACCCACTTGTAGTTGACGGCACAGTTGACAATACCTCCGATGACCGAGCCCAGGAAAGTGGCATACAGGTAGAAGAATCCCAAAGCCTTGGCCAGGAATATGGTCATCAGAAAATCGACCAGACTGGCAACCTGCGCCGAAATTTGGGCTTTCAGGAAAATCCATACCGCTCCTTGGCTTTTCTTTTTCATTGCATCCACCATCGCACTCCGATTAAGACTGCAAATCCATAGATGCCGGCCAGAATGTCGTCCATCATCACGCCGATGCCTCCAGGCAGTTGCTCCATTTTCCGGATGCCCAAAGGCTTCCATATATCCAGCAGGCGGAACAGGACAAAGGCTCCCGCCGCATAGCCCCAGTGTCCGGCCGGTGCCGCCAGCAGGGCCAGCCAGGTGCCTACCATCTCGTCCACCACCACGCGTGACGGGTCATCCCCCCAGTAGGGAGTCAGGCGGTTGGTAGCCCAGACACCTGCCACGGTAAACAATAATATTAGTAAGACAAGGGAAGGCAGATAAAGGGTAGGGGCCACTTGGGATACTCCGTACCAGATGAGCACGGCTACCAGTGCGCCGGCTGTTCCTGGCGCCACGGGTGAGAAGCCGGAGCCAAATCCGGTAGCAATCAGCGTGGGAAAGAAAGGAGGGGCTTTCATTGGCGACAAACAGTAAGAAATGGCAAGACGGCAAAAACTGGATGCTCTTTGCCGACTTGCCATTAGATAGGGATGATTGTATGGTTTTGTAATTAATCCAAATAGCTGGGTGCTTCTTCACCAATCATTCCGCGGAGAGTCTGCTTCACCATTCTCCACTGCGTGAACAGGTCGTGAACGGGCTGGTGTTCGAAGTCGTGCATCGGGCTCTTGCAGAAGAACGACAACCACGTCTGGATGCCGCACATGTTGGCGCGCTGTGCTAGGTCGCTGAACAATACCAGGTCGAGGGCAATAGGTGCGGCCAGGATGGAGTCGCGGCAGAGGAAGTTCACCTTAATCTGCATCGGATAGTTCATCCAGCCGAAGATGTCGATGTTGTCCCATGCTTCCTTGTTGTCCTTACGCGGCGGGTAGTAGTTGATGCGCACTTTGTGATATACGTTGCCGTAGAGTTCGGGGAATTTTTCGGGTTCGAAGATGTTGTCGATCACAGACAATTTGCTGACCTCTTTCGTCTTGAAGTTCTCGGGCTGGTCCAGCACTTCGCCGTCGCGGTTGCCCAGGATGTTGGTCGAGAACCAGCCGCTGACGCCCAGCATACGCGTTTTGAACATCGGGGCCAGGACGGTCTTCATCAGCGTCTGTCCGCTCTTGAAGTCTTTGCCGGCGATAGGCACGTTCATCTTCTGCGAGAATTCCCACATGGCGGGCGTGTCCACGCAGAGGTTGGGGGCACCCATGATGAAGGGGGCGCCTTCGGCGATGGCTGCATAGGCGTAGCACATGCTCGGCGAGATGACTTCCGTGTTGTTTTCCTTCATGGCCTTTTCCAGGGCAGCCAGCGACTTGTGTTCCTCACACAGGGGAACATAAATCTCCGTGCTTGCAGCCCAGAGGACTACGATGCGGTCGCAGTGGTTGGCAGCCTTGAAGTTGCGGATATCTTCCCGCAGTTGCTCCACCATGTCCCAGCGGGTAGCTGCATTTTTAATATGTGTGCCGTTCAGTCGTTTGGCAAAGTTGTGGTCGAAGGCAGCAGTCATGGGCTTGATGGCTTGCAACTCATCTTTCACCAGATTCAGGTCCTTTTCCTTCAGCACCTCTGCATACATGGCTGCATCGTAGGCATTGTCCGGGAAAATATCCCATCCGCCGAAGATGATGTCTTTCAAGTCGGCCAGAGGAACGATATCTTTGATGCGTTTCTCTTCGCCATTTTGCATGCGCATGGTGGCCATTTGCGTAATGGAACCTATTGGTTGGGCCAAGCCTTTGCGGGCAGCCAGCACACCCGTTATCATGGTGGTTGCAACAGCACCACCCACGCCGACTACCAACACACCCAGATGTCCGGTGGCCGGTTTAATGTTTTCTCTCATTGCCATTATTTTATAGATTAAGAATTTAAAAAGTGCCCAAAATTAGGGTATTTTTTCCAAAGGCATTTCCCTTTTTCTTTGAAAAAGCACTTTGTTAACAAGATTTAAATCAAGAGAGGCCTGATAGGGCTTATTTTTGGTCTGAATTTCCTATGGCTGGCTGTCTTATGAAAAGCGGCGAAGCATTTTCACACATGCTCCGCCGCTTTCATCATTTGATTTCGATTTCTTCCTTCATGTCTATCTCTTCGCCATGAGTGTCGTAGAAGACATATTGCAGAAACGCGAGTTTCTGGTTGGGAATAATCTTGATGCCTAATCCGTATTTCATCTGCCATTTGCGCTTCAGGGACATGATGCCCTGGTTGACGTAGGCGGCGATATACGGGTGGATGTGTAGTGAGAATTTCTTTATCTTCAACTTGTTTACCAGGTAGTCGATTTTGCTCTCCAGCGTATCGGTGAAAAGGATGGAAGGTTTGATGGTTCCCTTTCCAAAGCAGGTGGGACAGGTTTCCTCCGTATTGACGTCCATGGCCGGGCGTACGCGTTGGCGGGTGATCTGCATCAGCCCGAATTTGCTCAACGGCAGGATGTTGTGTCTTGCTCTGTCTTTCTGCATGTTCTGGCACATACGTTCGTACAGCTTCTGGCGGTTTTCGGCCAGGTTCATGTCGATGAAGTCCACGACGATGATGCCTCCCATGTCCCTCAGTCTCAACTGGCGTGCCAGTTCGTCGGCGGCTCCCAGGTTTACCTCCAGTGCGTTGGCCTCCTGCCCGTTGGCATTCTTGGTGCGGTTTCCGCTGTTCACGTCCACGACGTGAAGCGCCTCAGTATGCTCAATAATCAGGTAGGCACCACTTTTATAGGAAACGGTCCGTCCGAACGAGGACTTGATTTGCTTGGTGATGCCGAAATTGTCAAAGATGGGAAGCTTGCCTTTATACAGCTTTACGATATCGGCCCGTTCGGGGGCGATGAGGGTGACGTAGTCCTTGATTTCGTGGAATACGGCCTCGTTGTTCACGTGTATGCTCTCGAACGAGGGGTTGAACAAGTCGCGCAGCAAGCCTACGGCACGACTCGTCTCTTCGTAAATCAGCGTGGGGAACTTCGTGGCTTTCTGGATTTTCACCACGGCGTCTTCCCAGTGTTTGACCAGTACTTTAAGCTCTCCGTCGAGTTCGGCCACGCGCTTGCCTTCGGCCACCGTGCGGACGATGACGCCGAAGTTCTTGGGCTTGATGCTCATGAGCAACTGCTTCAGGCGTGCCCGTTCTTCGCTCGACTTAATTTTTTGCGATACGGAAACCTTGTCGTTGAAAGGGATGAGTACCAGGTATCTTCCGGCAAAGGATAGTTCGGAAGTCAGGCGCGGCCCTTTGGTCGAGATGGGTTCCTTGACGATTTGCACCACCACTTCCTGTCCCACCTTCAGGGTGTTGGACACGGTGCCGTCCTTTTCCAGGTCCGGCAGGATGGTGGCTTTGCTGATGGGGTTTAGTTTTTTCTTGTCGCTTAAAGTCTGCTTTACGTATTTTTCCAGCGAGTTGAATTGGGGACCTAAGTCCTGGTAGTGAAGAAAAGCGTCTTTCTCATAACCCACGTCCACGAAGCAGGCATTCAGGCCCGGCATCAGCTTGCGGATGCGGCCCAGGTACATGTTGCCCACGGAGAAGGAGATGTTCCTTCCCTCGCTTTGGAGTTCCACCAGGCTCTTGTCTTCCAGCAAGGCGATGGTGACTTCTTTGGGCTGTACGTCTACAACGAGTTCGTTTGTCACAATAATTCTACGCTTTAAATGAATCTTTCAGGCTATACCCCCCGAGGGGGGGCAGCCCCTGTTGCTTCTTAAACAAAGAACAAACCCGCGGGATGTGTTTCTCCACAAGTTTGTTCTTTATTTGGTCTGTCAGACTAAGATTTACTTTTTGCTTTTGTGTCTGTTCTTTCTCAGTCTTTTCTTACGCTTGTGCGTTGACATTTTATGTCTTTTTTTCTTCTTACCGCTTGGCATAGTTCTTAAAATTTTATGGGTTAATACTAATGTTTATTATTTTTTCACTGACAGGGTGAAAGTCTTGGCAGGTTTGAAGGCCGGGATGTTATGTTCCGGAATGATGATAGTGGTGTTTTTGGAAATGTTCCGGGCCGTCTTTTGGGCTCTTTTCTTCACGATGAAACTACCAAATCCGCGGAGGTACACATTTTCGTCTTTTGCCAAAGATGTCTTGACTGCTTCCATGAACGCTTCAACGGTTGCCAGTACTGTGACCTTGTCAATTCCGGTGTTCTTTGTAATCTCGTTTACAATATCAGCTTTAGTCATTTTCTTATAAAAAAAAGATTGTTACTAATGGGTTCCTAATTTTTTGGACTGCAAATATATAGCTTTTCTGCGGCTCTGAAAAATATATTTCGGACTATTTTTGCAAAAAGTGGCTAATGCCGCTCTCACTATGCTTTCCGGGCACTCTAAAGTCCCTCTTTACGCCGCTAAAGAGGGACTTTAGCGGCGTAAAGAGGGACTTTAGCCAAGTGGGGATCCTTTCCGGTTTCCTGACTTATTTCTCCAGCAGGTCCTTCAGGAAGGCGTCCAGTTCCTCATCCAGTCCTTTCAGCAGTTCTTCGTTCACCAGCAGGGTGTCATCGTCCATCAGCAACAGTTCGGCGATGGTCTCCTTGTCTTCGTCCACCAGGACGAACGAGTAGGGCTTCATCAGCGTCAGTTTGTCGAAGTCGCCCGCCGTCTTCATTGTGTTTAGCACGGTGGAGAGGACGCGCTCGGCATCGGCCTGGAAGTTGCTGCCGTCGTAGTTGGTCCATTCCTCGAGGGTAGTGGCGGCCAGCTGCGCATCATCGTCGTCGAAGATGAGCAGTTCGCCCGACGTAGGATTGGCCTGCAGGTGTATGTCCGATACGATGTTTTCTTCGCATCCGCGATACTTGCCGACGGCCTTTCCGATGGCTTTTTCTATCTGTGATAAAGAAGATTGGCTGAGTTTCATAATCGGTCTTTCTTTTTTATTGGGCCTCAAAGTTACGGAATATTTGGGAAAAAACCGCGGATATAGTCATAATTCTAAGGTATTAAGTGAAGTCTGAGTCCTATTTCTACAGCAGCGGCGGTGTTGTTCACCTGCAGGGCGGACAAAATATTTTGTCGGTGGCGATAGATGGTGTTGACAGACAAGCATAAAGTTTGTGCTATTTGCTTGCTGCTTTCTCCTTTGGCCAGAAGGGCCAGCACTTCCTTTTCGCGTGGAGAAAGCATTTGTTTATCCAGTTGGCGGTATGTTTCCGGCAGTATGGCTTGACCGGTGCGGTTGTCTATGATTTGCCCGGAGAGCTTGTGTTCGGCTTCAAGGAAGGGACTGTAGAGGCAGAGGCCTAACCAGATGCTTCCGTGGGCAGTGGTTTCCCAATAGTAGCTGCGGTGGAGTACGGGGATGGTGCGGGCATCGGTCGTACGGAAATGAAGCGTACATACCATATTATAATAGGTGCGTTCACTCAAAGGAAGCGTTTGCTGAAACTGGTAGAAACGGAGCTCCAGCACATGCCTTTCCAATAATTCATCGGGAGGGATGCAGCGGAATATTTCTTCTTCGAAAGCCGAATCAGCTTTTATGGCCGTGTCCTGCAATCCGATGCATCGGCCGAAGGAACCGGAATAGATATAGCAGGTATTCTCTTGGAAGTCGGACAGGACCGCAATGCCATTTTCTGTTTCGGCATAAGATTGTGCCATGTGTTTCCGCTTTTCCAACAATTCGGTCTGTGGATGCACACGGTCGAATGGCTGGCCGGTAAGTATTTCTTTCAATTCCTGTTCTTGGGCGTTCATCACTTGAATTGGCTAATTTTGACTATTGTCTATTTGTCTGGATGCCGCTACCTTTGCATCCGTTTGATGCAAAAATACAAATTTCATCTTAATTCAATAAACACAATGAACAAATCAATGATTTTTTTGGCTCTTGTGGGAGCCTTGACGATGCAGAGTTGTCAGCAGAAGGCGAGTGATTCCATTCAAGCAGGAAACGGTGATGCTGAAGTGGAAACAGCAGTGACTAACTTGAGTGCCTGTGAAGTGCGGCTGGGAAATTTGACCTTCACACATGCGATGAATGGTGGAGACACTTGTGTGGAAGTGAGAGACAAGGAGATGCTCGCTTTCCGTTGTACCGAGGGAAGGGATATGTTTTGCGATCCTAATGAAGGAAAGCTGACCAATAATACTGTTCCGGCCCTTTTCTTGGAAGTGGATAACACCCGCCCATTTACGTTTATGGCCAAAGTGACACCCGAATTTACGGAGAAAGGACTGTATAATGCTGCTGATTTATTGGTCTTTGCCAATGATACGCTTTGGCAGAAGCTATGTTTTGAGCAAGACGAGCGTGGGTGGCACCGTATTGTCACAGTGCGCACCCAAGGCACTTCGGACGACAATAATCATGAGAAGCTGACAGCATCTGCCGTTTACCTCAAATTCTCTTCCGATACTCATACACTGGCCAGCTATTATTCGTTGGACAAGAAAGAATGGCAGATGGTAAGACTTTATAAGAATTACTATCCTGCCAAAATCTATGTGGGTGTTGCCAGCCAATGCCCGAAAGTCGGAAGCTGCACCAGTTTGTTTGAGGAGATGTCTCTGGAGCAGACCACGGTCAGTGACTTCCGTTTGGGTAACTAGAAGTTGTCCTTCTCCTCAAACCGCCGCATCTGTGCATCCAGCCGGGCAATGCCTTGCAGTCGCTCATGTAGTTCCTGCCAATAGCTGTAGGCGAACATATAATAAGAAAGGTCATTCTCGGACTCGGTCTTTTCAGCCCGTTGCCGGGTGATTTCCACGGCCTTCTCTGCCCATTGTGTGGCAGCGGCGATGCTGTCCTGCATCTCGTAGCCGAGAGCGATGTTGCAGGCTGCCTGCATTTTCTGCTTCCCTTTCTTCTGCTCGTAATGACGTTTCCAGAGGGCGATGGCGTCCGTCCAGTTTCCCTCGCGGACATAGACGGCAGCGTCGCGCATGTCCACCGAACCGCCGGTGAAGAGGTAGCGTCGGGCGGTGCGCCAGTGGGGCAGGAGGTAGTGGACAAGGGTGGTGCCTGCCACTTCGGAGGCAGCCTCTATCAGTTCGTCTTTCTTGACGGAGCGTGCCTCTGCTTCGCCTTCGCTGATGCCGGCTTCTTCCCAGAAAATGCTGTCCTTGCCCTGGATGATGGCGGTGGGGCCTTGTCGGTTGGGTAGATAGATGTAGGCGGTGGGCCGGATCTTGACATCCGTAGTCTCATAGTAGGCGTTGATGTCCGGCAGGAAGCTGACCCGGCGCAGGGAGCGCAGTTGCACATTCTCCACGGCTATGAGGAAATCCACGCCCAGGTCGTGTGCGAGGGTGTTTACCTCTTGGCGGGACAAGGTGCTTTGACGAGGGGTGAGGTCGTGGGCTCTCAGGGCAGAGTCGCAGATGATGACCTCGTCGAAGTAGTTGCCCGTTGCCAGGGATTCGGCCAGGGATTCGGTGGTAATCTTTGCATTGCCAAGATAGTATTCCGTCTTGCGTCTGATTTCCAATTCGTCTTTGGGCGGCTCCGGATCTTCCGGCATTTGGGTGATTTCGGGCGAGGCGGGCATGTTGTTCACCACGCCCACCCGTCTCAATGAAGCGGGGAAGCTGACTTCGGCGGGCAGCATATAGTCGATGGAGAGCGGCTGTATGCTTTGGCAAGCAGTGGCCAGCCACAAGAGGAGCATTAGGGGGAGCAGAGGAGTTTTTTTCATCTTTTTATAATAAGATTATAGTTTACTATCTGATAGCCACCGAGAACATTTCTCAATAGCCACTGAGAACGTTTCTCAATAGCCATCGAGAATATTTCTCGATTTGGTTGGACAAAAATACGCTTTTGTGCGGACAAACAAAAACCCCGAACCGTTAAAAACCGTTCGGGGTTTGGATTATTTGCTTTTTTATGAAGGCTTAGAGGTTTCTTCCGTGGCAATTCTTATATTTCTTTCCGCTTCCGCAGGGGCAGGGGTCGTTGCGGCCTACGGTCTTTTGTACGCGGATGGGTTCACGCTTGGGCTTCTCGCGGGTATCCTGGGCGGCGGCAGCCTGTTGGTTCGGGTCGCTCAGATCCTGCTTCTGCTCCTGATACTTGCTCATGTCCTGACGTTGTTCGGGAGCGGCCTGGCGTACCTCCTGCGGTTCGCGCACGGGGATTTGTCCGCGCATCAGGATGGAGATGGTCTGGTTGTTGATCTTGTCCACCATGGCGTCGAACAGGTTGACAGACTCCAACTTGTAGATGAGCAGCGGGTCCTTCTGTTCATAACTTGCGTTCTGCACGGAGTGCTTCAGGTCGTCCAACTCGCGAAGGTTCTCCTTCCACGCTTCGTCAATGACGTGCAGCAGGATGGCCTTCTCGAAGGATTTCACCACCTCCTTGCATTCGCTCTCATAGGCGGCCTTCAGGTTGCACGAGATGTTGTACACGCGCTTGCCGTCGGTGATGGGGATGAGGATGTTCTGGTAGAAGGCACCCTGATTCTCGTACACTTGCTTGATGACGGGGAAGGCGATTTGTGCCATGCGGTCCGTCTTGCGCTTGAACAGTTCCATGGCGGCGTTGAAGGTCTTGTCGGCCAGGACTTCCTTCTTCTCGTTGCGGAACTCTTCTTCGGTGAAGGGCGGCTCCATGGCGAGTGTCTGGAGGATGTCCATCTTGGCGTTCTCATAGTCCGGGGCACCTACGGCGTTGGCGCAGCGGTCCCAGATCATGTTCACGATGTCCATGCCGATGCGCTCGCCCATCAAGGCGTGGCGGCGCTTGGTGTAGACCACGGTACGCTGCTTGTTCATCACGTCGTCGTATTCCAGCAGGCGCTTACGGATGCCAAAGTTGTTTTCCTCCACCTTCTTCTGGGCACGTTCGATGGACTTGGAAATCATATTATGCTCGATCATCTCACCTTCTTTGAAGCCCAGACGGTCCATCACGCTGGCAATGCGCTCAGAGGAGAACAGGCGCATCAGGTCGTCTTCCAGCGATACGAAGAACACAGACGAGCCCGGGTCACCTTGACGTCCGGCACGACCACGCAACTGACGGTCTACACGGCGGGACTCATGGCGCTCCGTACCGATGATGGCCAGACCGCCGGCAGCTTTCACCTCCGGGCTCAGCTTGATGTCGGTACCACGGCCGGCCATGTTGGTGGCGATGGTCACCGTGCTGCTTTGTCCGGCTTTGGCCACAATCTCCGCTTCCTTCTGGTGCAACTTGGCGTTCAATACATTGTGCGGAATCTTGCGCATGTCCAGCATCTTGCTCAGCATCTCGGAGATTTCCACCGAAGTGGTACCTACCAGGACAGGACGTCCGGCCTGCACCATCTTTTCGATTTCCTCGATGACGGCTTTGTATTTCTCACGTTTCGTCTTGTAGACACGGTCGTTCATGTCGATTCTTGCGATGGGGCGGTTGGTCGGGATGACTACCACATCCAGCTTGTAGATGTCCCAGAACTCGCCGGCTTCCGTCTCTGCCGTACCGGTCATACCGGCCAGCTTATGATACATACGGAAGTAGTTCTGCAAGGTGATGGTGGCGAAGGTCTGCGTGGCGGCTTCCACCTTCACGCCTTCCTTGGCTTCGATGGCCTGATGCAGACCGTCGGAGTAGCGGCGGCCCTCCATGATACGACCTGTCTGCTCGTCCACGATCTTTACTTGTCCGTCGATGACTACGTATTCATCGTCTTTCTCGAACATCGTGTAGGCCTTCAGCAACTGGTTGATGGTGTGCACGCGTTCGGATTTGATGGCGTAGTTGGTCAGCAGGGCATCCTTCTTGGCCAGGCGTTCTTCGTCGGTGAGGTCGGTTTCGTTCTCCAGGGCAGACAGTTGGGCCGTGATGTCCGGCAGGACGAAGAATTCGGGGTCGGACATCTTTCCGCTGATGAGGTCCACGCCCTTGTCGGTCAGGTCTACGCTGTTCAGTTTTTCCTCGATGACAAAGTAGAGCGGGTCGGTCACCTCGTGCATGCGGCGGTTGTTCTGCTCCATGTAGATTTCCTCGGTCTTGAGCATGCCGGCTTTGATGCCCTGTTCGCTCAGGAACTTGATGAGGGCCTTGTTCTTGGGCAGACACTTGTGGCTGCGGTAGAGGGCGAGGAAACCTTCTTCCTGTTGCTTCTTGTCGTCCGAGGCGATGAGTCGCTTGGCATCGGCCAGGTATTGCGTGGCCAGTTTCTTCTGGGCTTCCACCAGACGCTCCACGAAGGGTTTCAGCTGTTCGAACAGCTGGTCGTCTCCCTTGGGTACGGGGCCGGAGATGATCAGCGGGGTACGGGCATCGTCAATCAATACGGAGTCCACCTCGTCGACGATGGCGTAGTTGTGCTGGCGTTGCACCAAGTCCTTGGGGCTGATGGCCATGTTGTCGCGCAGGTAGTCGAAGCCGAACTCGTTGTTCGTACCGAAGGTGATGTCGGCCAGGTAGGCCTTGCGGCGGGCGTCTGAGTTGGGCTGATACTTGTCGATGCAGTCCACGCTCAAGCCATGGAACATATAGAGCGGTCCCATCCACTCGGAGTCACGCTTGGACAGGTAGTCGTTGACGGTCACCACGTGTACGCCGTTGCCGGTCAAGGCGTTGAGGAAGACGGGCAGGGTAGCTACCAATGTCTTACCTTCACCCGTGGCCATCTCGGCAATTTTTCCCTTATGTAGCACGACGCCGCCGAAGAGCTGCACGTCATAGTGTACCATATTCCACGTGATTTCATTGCCACCGGCCTGCCAATGGTTTACGTAGATGGCCTTGTCATCCTCGATGCGGACAAAGTCCTTGGTAGCGGCCAGTTCGCGGTCAAAGTCGGTGGCGGTCACCATGATTTCCTCGTTCTCCGCGAAGCGGCGTGCCGTGTCCTTCACGATGGCGAAAGCCGTGGGCAGTACCTCGTCCAATGCTTTCTCGTAGATGTCGAGTATTTCCTTTTCCAGCTTGTCTATTTGGTTGAAGAGTTCCTCGCGGTCCTCCAGTTCGGTGCTTTCCACCTTGGCTTTGAGTTCGTCCACTTTGGCCCGTTGTTCGGCCGCCGAGTTGCGGATATACTCTTTCAGTTCCTGCGTCTTGGCACGCAAGGCGTCGTTGTCCAACTGCTGTATTTCCGGATAGACGGCTTTCACCTTGTTCACCCACGGCTGAATCTCTTTCATGTCGCGCGTGGACTTGTTGCCGAAAATCGAGCTTAAAAATTGATTGAATCCCATGCTGTTATATTCTGTTTTTATTATTATTCATAAAATGATTGACCCGCAAATGCGATTTGCGCGGCAAAGTTACTTAATTCCTTGCAGATAACCTGCATTCAGTTGGTTATAATCGTATGAAATTTGTGCTTAGAGGTCGAGAGGTGCCTCCGAGCTGGCATTGGGTGCACGGATGCGCATCGCTCCGGACAAGGTGGGGGCCATGCGTGTGGCGCGGACAGGGATACGGACAGTCTCCGCACCGATGCCCGAGCCTAACAAGATAAGCGGAGTCGGCGTGCCGGCTGCACGCACGGTGTGGGGGCTTGCTCCGTCTTCCGGGATGATGGTCCAACCCGGCAATACGCCGATGAGCAGGTCGCCGGAGCGCAGACGGTGGAAGCTGTTGCGGATGAGGTCTGTCCGGGGAGACCAAGAACCCAGGAGCAGGCGGTAGGCCGAATAGACTTCGTTGACACCACTGAACTGGACGAGGAATTCCGCGGCCTTTTCCTGCACTTCAGTCAGGTCCAGCTGCTTGTCTTCTAACAGTTTATGATTGAGGTAGATTTGTTGGTCATAGTAGGCCTCTACATATTGTCCTTCGCCGTAGGTGGCCATCAGATACATGTTCAGCAGGGTGGCGCAACGGTTGAGGTGAAACTCGCCTCCCGGTACCCGGTAAAGCTCCAGGTCGGGCGCGCTGTTGTCCACATAGCCCGTGGAGGCCACGCACAGCAGGATGTTTTGCAGCCCTATCTTGCGATCCAACATATTCAGCAATGCGGCCAGGCTGCGATCCAAGCGGGCATACAAGTCTTGCATCTCCAGAGCTTGGGTGCCTGTGGGCAGGGCGTTATAAGGGCCGGCATAGTAAGTGAGGGACAAAAAGTCAGGTACGGCATCCCGTCCGATGTCGCTCTTGTCCACCAAGGCTTCCGCCAAGCGGTTGACCTCGTCGTTGATGAAAGGCGTGCGGGTCAGCTTGCTGTATTTCAGGTTATTTTCGCTTGATAGCTTGTACTTGAAGGCTTCGGCGTTCGTGCCTGGCAGGCAGGTATACCGCTCCAAGGGATGAAGAGGCGTCCATGTGAGGTTCTTGATGCGGGCATCCGGTGCATCCTTTCCGTTGATTTCGTCCAGCCAATGCGGGAAGTCCCTGTAATAGGTGGTGCCGCACCATTTTCCCGTCTGTTCGTTCAGCCAGAAGGCTCCGTTGCCTGCGTGGCCGGCACCGAAGATGGCAGCCTCGCGGAAAGGAGCGATGGCATAAACCAAGGCACGGTTGTTGGTGGCTATCCGCAACTCGTCGCCCACGGTGGAGACCAGCAGGCGGGCAGGAGAGGTGCTCTCGTTGGTGTAGTTGCCCATGAAGTGGGGGTCGTCCACGCAGTTCACGGGGCGGAGCGTTTGCGCATCCAGCCAATTCTCGCCGATGATGCCGTTCACCGAGGGCGTACTGCCCGTATGGAGTGTGGCCAAGGCCGAGGCGCGGTCGGCACCGGCAAAAGGCAGCTCGGCATTGGCAAAGACTTTTCCTTCCCGCAACAGACGCCGGAAGCCTCCTTCGCCATACAGCGGCTCGAAGTCTTCCACGTAGTCCGTGCGAAGCTGGTCGACCGTCAGCATCACCACCAGGCGGGGCAATACGGGCAGGGACTGTGCCTGCACGCTGCTGAAGGTCAGCATCAATATAGAAGTAATCAGTCCTTTTTTCATCTTTCCCTTTTCTTCATCTGTATGACATGGGTCACGCTGCGTATCCACAAACAGAGTGCCAAAGGTACGACCGTTGGCGGAAATTCTTGCGGGAAAGCTGCCCAAAACATCATAAATAAGGTTAAAACGATAAGATTGGCCACCATGTAAAGGCTGAGTTTCCTTTTCCGCTCCTTATACACTACCTCCGGAAGGAAAAGAAGATGCAAGGGATGGAAGACAAAGAGCAGGTAGTTGGGGCTCATGCAGGGGTGTTGGGAGAAGAACACCAGGAAGGCCAATACACATCCTGCCAATCCCGCCGCACCGAGCCAAAACACATCCAAGCCCCACCAAGACTTCCTGCGGCGGAGGTTGAGTATGGAGAGCAGCAAGGTCACTGCCAAACATAGCCACGCACAAAGGTTGGGCGTGAGCCGGTCTCCGCCAGACTTTTCCCTCACCATCGCACGTAGTAACAAGCCTTCTTGTGCGACCAACGGGCGTTGTTGTCCGGCTGTGTCCGTAATCTGTGCGTGCGTCAGGTCTTCCTGTAGGAGGAAAGGCACGAACTGCATCGTCCGTCGGCTGATGGGCTTGTCCGCTTCGCTTCCCAGGCAAAGGTCCATCGCCAGGCGCGACCACGGATGCCCTTCGCTGTATCGGTAGATGAGTTCGCGGAAGGTATGTTCGGTGGGCGCAGAGATATCCACGCCATAATCCACGCTGCCCTGTACGGCTTCCTCCACCTTGTCTCGCGGACGGGTGGAGCAGTTGTCATAAAAGAAATTATAGCGGTAGACGCGGTTCTCCGGGCGATAGTTCTCTTCCAGCAGAGCCACGAGGCGTTCCTTTTCCGCCTGGGTCAGGTTGAGTGTCTGTTGGTGGATGTCCCGTCCGTAATAATTATAGACGTGGGCAAAATACCGGGTGTCATCCTTGTCCAGCCGATAGTCCGTCTCGCCCAAGGCGAATCGCAGGACAAATCCCCCCGAACTGAAGTCGAAGACGCCGTAGTTATACACGATGTCCGTCTTCTTCGTCAGATTCTCGCACCGGATGGCGGTATGCCCGAAGAGGGTGTAGATTTCCTCGCCCGCCGCACAGGTCAGGATGCTGATGCGGAGGGAGTCGTGGGGGGATGCCTCTCCTTTTGCCGACTGTGCCGACAGGCGGAGGGGGAGGGTGCAGAGGAGTGCACCTATTATAATATATATGTATATGGGCAGTTTTAGTTTCATGGGCGCAAAGGTAGGCATTTCTTCGGAAATGAGGACTATTGGTCGTTTTCTAAGATAAGTCCGTCACACCTCTCGTCTCACATACACCTTGTGCGACCCCCGTCCCCGCGCACCGATGCCCGACTCCGGGTCCTCCCGCCAGCGCTTCAGTTCCTTGGAAGCGGTGGCGCGGAGCAGCCCCGTCAGCTGCATGTAGTCCGCCACGGTGAGGAAGGGGTGTGTCTCCAAGAATTGTTGCGCCAGCTTCAGACGTTCTTCGGGCGTGTAGCGGGTGGACGACTTGCGGAACTTCCACGTCGAACGCTCCAGGTGGCAGCGGCGGGCGGTCTGCGTCAATAGTTCCTTGTCCACGCGAAAATGGATGTCCTTCAGGCAGACACTCGTGGCGTTGCGGCGTGTGCCGTCCTTTTCGCCCGATTCGCGCTCGAAGCCGTCGCGCAGGCCCAGGGCAGGGGTGAAGATGCCGATGCCGTCAATCTTGACCGACTTGCCGTCGGACATTTCGCCGGCCATTTCCTCGATAAATGCCTGCACCAGTCCTTTCACGTCGCCCGGCGTGAAGGTGGTGGCCCGGCTGATCTTGCGGGCGATTTCGTCCAAGTCCGTCTGTCCCCACAGCTTCATGCGGGGGAACAAGATGCGTTTGCCTTCTTCATTGGGCAGGTTGGATTCCTGCATTTCATACGATGCCATAGTCGTTTCTCCTCCTTTTGGTTAAGGGAAAGTTTCCGCTCCCCGCCGGAAAAACTTCCGGAGTGCAGGGAAAAACTTCCCGATGTAAGGTTAATACTTCATTTCTAGGTTGGAAATGTGTATTTCCAGGCTAAATCTCTGCATTTCTAACCTAGAGATGTACATTTCCAGCGTAAAAATACAGTTTTTTAGCGGGATTGTCAAGTTCTTGAGGCGGAAATGATAATTTTTTCAGCTATATTGTCTATTTTTGGGGCGTTGTCGGATTCGTCTGTCTTATTCATTGAACGATATGAAATATATTTTATTGCATACTTATTACCCTATCCTGCTGCTCCTGCTGCTTGCCTCGTGCGGCAACCGGGAGGGCAGCACATCGGCGGAGGCTGCGGAATACATCCCCGAAGCCCCGGACTATACCGATGGCGCGATGTGGTACACCCGCACAAACAGTACGGCAGAGCGGCCTGCGGATGTGTTCTACCTTGTCTCTACTTGGGAGACCGACTGGACAACGGACGACGGACGCACTTGTCACTACGCCGACGTGCACAATGCCACGCACCGCGCCAACATGGACAAGGAAATCTCGCGCATCGCCGACTACATGGGCGAGGCGGGTGACTTCTATTCACCCTACTACCGCCATATCACCATCGAAGGCTGGGCGACGCTGAACGAGGACACCATCAACCGTCGTTTCCGCACTGCCTTCAGCGATGTGCAGCAGGCGTTCGGCACCTTCCTCAGCAACCGTCCCGATCCCGACCGTCCTTTCATCCTAGCAGGCTTCAGTCAGGGCGGCAAGGCGGTGGTGGAGCTGCTGAAGTCGATGCCCGAAGATGTGGCACGCCGTCTGGTGGCCGCCTACGTACTGGGCTACAAGGTGACACCCGCCGACACACTAGCCACGGAGAACATCCGCCCGGCTCGGGGAGCGACGGACACGGGCGTGACCATTTGCTACAACTCCGTGTCCGACGTGCGCTACATCCAGCCTGTGGTGGCAGCCCCCTGCGCGATGTGCATTAATCCCGTGAACTGGCGCACCGATGCCACGCCCGCCACGTTGCACGACACCATCACCGTCAGCGTCTCGCCCGAGCATCATGTGCTGGTGCTGAAAGGCTACAGCGGCTCGGAATATCCGCCCATCCTGGGCATCCTCAACGTGGGTGACTTCCACAGTGCCGAGCCTTGGCTCTACCAGGAATGCCTGCGTGAGAACATCCGGGCACGGGTGAAGGCTTATTATGAGGCGGAGATGGAATAAGGGAGCATTATTTGACAGACTGGAAAATGAAGAAGAACTGCACGAGGCAAGTGACGAAGATGCTTCCGTGATATGCTCTGTATCTCACTTTTTTGTATTACCTTTGCGCTCCATTGACAAGAACGACTGATTATGAACGAACAATTTCCATCCGTCCTGCTGGAGCGGGCCGTCTCTGAGTTTGCCAAATTGCCCGGCGTGGGACGTAAGACGGCTATGCGCCTGGTGCTGCACCTGCTCCGTCAGGAACCGGAAGCCGTGGAGGCCTTTGCCAATGCGCTGACCACGCTGAAGCGCGAGGCTAAGTTCTGCAAGGTGTGCCACAACATATCGGACACGGAGACGTGCCGCATTTGCTCCAATCCCCAACGCGATGCCTCGACGGTGTGCGTGGTGGAGAACATCCGCGACGTCATGGCGGTGGAGGCCACGCAGCAGTACCGCGGGTTGTATCACGTGTTGGGCGGCGTCATCTCGCCCATCGACGGCATCGGGCCGAACGACCTCCAGATAGACAGCCTCGTGGAGCGCGTCAAGGCCGGGGGCATCAACGAGGTCATCCTCGCCCTGAGCACCACGATGGAGGGCGACACCACCAACTTCTACATCTACCGCAAGCTGGAGCCGCTGGGCGTGAAGCTGTCCATCATCGCGCGGGGCATTGCCGTGGGCGACGAGCTGGAGTATGCCGATGAGGTCACCCTGGGGCGCAGCATCGTGAACAGGACGCCGTTCAGCGGGGTGATCTGATGTCATTAATCATTGACCATTATAATATAAGTATGGAAGAACGAATCAAACGCATCGTGATGTACCTGAAGGCCATGTATGCTTTCTGCTGGGTAGTGCCCCTGCTGGTGGGGATTGCCTCCGAGATGGATACCCCGTGGTTGGGAGTCTTGGCGGGGGATGTGCGTGCCGCCTACGGGGTGGAAACGCTGGTGATACTCCTGACGGTAGTCTGCGTACCGCTGTCGTTGAAGTTGTTTGCCTGGGTGCTGGCGCGGCGGATAGATGTGGTGGGGATAGACCGGGCTCTGCGGCTCTATGGCGTGTGGAGCACGGTGCGTGCCCTGCTGCTCTTCCTCCCGGCCTTGGGCGGATTCCTGGGCTACTACCTGCTGCTGAGCAACAAATGCCTGCTCTGTGGACTGATAGCCTTGGTGGCCATGCTGTTTTGCGTGCCCGGACAGAAGCGCCTGCGCCAGGAGTTGCACATCGACCAAGGAGGGGAGGAGTGAGGATGGACGGGACTTATCTGCGCGGCGAACACGTCTACCTGCGTGCCCTTGAACCCGAGGACCTGGACTTCATCTACGAGGTGGAAAACTGTCCGGAGCATTGGGCAATGACGGACTTCACCGTGCCCTATTCGCGCTTCTCCATCCGACAGTATCTGCAAGAGAACCATAGCGATCTCTTCACGGACAAGCAGCTCCGGCTGGTCATTGCCTTGTGCGGGGACGGTACACCCATCGGCACGGTGGATCTGTTCAACTACCAGCCCCTGCACGCCCATGCCGAGGTGGGCATTCTCATCCGGCAGGAGCATCGGGGCAAGGGCCATGCGCACGAAGCCTTGGGTCTGCTCTGTGAGTATGCCTTCGGCTTCCTGCATCTGCATCAGTTGGCGGCGCATGTGGTGGCCGATAATGAGGGAAGTCTCCGCCTGTTCCGTTCGTGCGGGTTCGTGCCTTGCGGGATGCTGAAGGAATGGTGGCGGGTGGACGGAGCCTACAAAGATGTGGTACTTTTGCACCGCCTGCGTGAATGAATAACTAAAGGAAAAAGTCCGGCGTCTTCCCCGTCGGAGGAGAAACACCGGACTTTTACACAATAAGCTGAGTGATATAGAATCTGCAAGACCGCGCCATCCCGGCGCGGTTTTTCTGTATGCGGATTAGTTGTTGCTATTGTCCTCGGCTTGGAACTTGCGGCTTACCTTCAAGAGGTTAGTCGTGTAAGTCACCACGTTCTGGGCTTCCTGAATCATCGTCAGGTAGACCATGCTCACCTTGATGCTGCCGCTCTGGCCTTGGATGCGCTGCAACTCTTCGCGCTTCAGGTGGGAGAGCTGGGCGTTCAGGTCATTGGCCTTGCGGACGATGTCGTTCAGGCTGTCGTAGTCGTTGCCTTCCACGGTCTGGCGGCTCGTCTGGAGCAGGTTGGTGATGTCTTCGCTGACATCGCCGAACTCGCCCTTCTGGATGGCATCCAACGGTTTGAAGTTATTGTCGATGTGCTCCAGGCAAGGCTCACAGAGGCGGCCGACGCTGTACACTAGTTCGCTGGCGAAGTCATTGCCCTGGAAGTAGTACAAGCCTTTCTCCAGCACCGTGTTGTTGTCCAGGCGGGACATGGCCAGCGTGCCGGTGCGCTTCATTTGCTTGACGAGCTGCTTCTCGAACTTCACCGAGCCGTTCACCCGGCGCAGGCCGCGCAGGTTCTCGTGCAGGAAGGAAGTGACGGTGCGCTCGAAGTTCTCCTGGGCGAAGGCCAGCACCTTGGTCAGCTCCTCGCGGGTATGCTGGCGGAGCAAGGTCAGCACTTCGGCATTGTCCTGGCTTTGCAGCATCTGGCGGACGGTATCGAGGCTTTCTTTCTTTTGCTTGCGCTTCTTGAACATCACCTGGCTGTGGATGAGCGAGTAGACTGCCACGGCAATCAGCACGAGGATGGCCACGGCACCTCCGAAGTAGATGACCATCGTCACGAAGAAGCAGATGGTGAACGCCGCACCGGCCGTGATGAACCAGCCGCCGATGACGCTCAGCACGCCCGTGATGCGATACACCGCCGAGTCACGTCCCCAGGCACGGTCGGCCAGCGAGGTACCCATGGACACCATGAACGTGACGTAGGTGGTGGACAGCGGCAGCTTCAGCGACGTGCCCAAGGCGATGAGCAGCGAGGACAGCACGAGGTTGACCGAAGCGCGCACCAGGTCGAACGCCGCGCCGTCTTCCAGCGTCAGCTCCTCCTTGCGGAAGCGGGTGTCCAGCCAACGCTTGGTGCGCTCCGGCGTAATCTTGCTCAGGCCCGTGGCGATGCCCATGCTGTAGCGCACCAGGCGGCGGGCGATGGGTGTGGAGCCGAAGCCTTCCTCACCCTCGTCCTGGCGGGCCAGGGAGACTTCGGTCTGGATGACGTTGTGTGCCTTCTTGGACGTCCACAGGGCGTAGACCATCACACAACCGGCGGCCACGAGGAAGTACCACGGCGTCTGTGCCGAGCCCAGCAGCGAGCCCATCAGCCAGCCGTCCGTGCCGGCAGCCTGGCCGTTGGCCATGTTGTCCGTGTAGGCGTCATAGCCCGCCAGGGGCACACCGATGAAGTTCACCAGGTCGTTGCCCGCGAAGGCCAGGGCCAGGGCGAAGGTGCCCATCATC
>DXBX01000016.1 GCA_019116285.1 Candidatus Bacteroides merdigallinarum | reverse complement strand
CTTATTTAACCCATTATGATTTATGAAGAACGTTTTTTTTCCAGATGAAGATGTGACACCCAATGATTTGTATTTTGTGTGTTATATGATTGAGCGGGTGGCTCGTCAGTTGAAGCAGCCCAATCGTTATGTGGTGAACCGTATGGGATGTAAGTCTCTGGCCGAGAAACTCTCAATGGCTAATGTGCAGCATTGTGAGAATCCATTGGCTGTTGTGGCTGACTGGATCGACGAATATGCTTTGGAAGAGGGCTCATACGATGTGAGTCGTGTGGATCCGGAGCTGGTTTCTGAGATTCCTACCGCTTTGCAGATGGGGAAAGTATATGCCCGTTTGATCCTTTCAACACTTACTCCGGAAGAAGATTATCCGGAGGCAATCATCCGGGTGTATAATAATCCTATTTGCGAAGTCATTGATGATTATAACGGTAGCGCTTATTACGAACCTTCCTATTATATAGCCAAGGCATATTACCAAGGAAACTTTAATTGACGAACGCTAAATACATACAGCTATGAAGAAAATGCTCATCCTCTTGGCCGCGATGCTGATGCTTTCAGCCTGCGGCACCGTCCCTCTCACCGGACGGAAACAAATCCTACTTGTCTCTGACCAAGACGTGTTGTCCTCCAGCCTGACGCAGTATAAGGAATACATGCAGACGGCCCCCAAGTCTTCGTCCACCCAATGGGCGGCCATGGTGACGCGGGTGGGGAAGAAGATTGCCGCGGCCACCGAGCAATACTTGCGCCAGAACGGCCTAGCTAACGAGGTGAAGAACTTCTCGTGGGAGTTCAACCTGGTGAAGGACAAGCAAGTGAACGCCTTCTGTATGCCCGGCGGGAAAATCGTGGTGTACGAGGGACTGATGAACCTGGTTTCCTCGGACGATGAACTGGCCGTGGTGCTGGGACATGAAGTGGCGCACGCCGTGGCCAAGCATAGCAACGAGCGCATGAGCCAGCAAGTCCTGGCCCAGTATGGCGCACAAATCCTCAACCGCTCCCTCTCCGAGAAGAGCACGGCAGTGCAGAAGTTGGCCGGTACGGTCTACGGCATCGGGGCACAGGTGGGCGTGATGCTTCCCTTCTCCCGCAAGCACGAGTCCGAGGCAGACTATATGGGCCTAATCCTGATGAGGATGGCGGGCTATAACCCCGATGTGGCCGTGACCTTCTGGCAGAAGATGTCCGCCGGCACCACGGGCTCCGTCCCTGCCTTGCTGAGCACGCACCCCAGCGATGCGCAGCGTATCCGGGACATTCAGAAGGCATTGCCGGCCATCAAGGCGAAGTACTGATTAGATGAAAGGTGCTTGGACCTGAAACGCCATCCGCTCTCCTGTCACCGGGTGGGTGAATTCCAATCGCTCGGCATGCAGGCAGAGCCTTTCGGCAGGAGTGCCATAGAGCGCGTCGCCCACGATGGGGCAATGCAGTCCAAAGGGATGGGCGGCGTGTACACGTAGTTGATGGGTGCGCCCCGTTTGCGGATAGAAGGCAACGAGGGTGCGCCCATCTTTTCTTTCCAACACTTCATAGTCGGTGAGGGCCGGCTTGCCGTGATCCTTGTCTACTATCTGGCGGGGACGGTCGTGCAGGTCGGGCCGCAGGGGGAGGTCGATGCTTCCGCGGTCATGAGGCACGATGCCTTCCAGCAGGGCGATGTATCGTTTGCGGATGAGGCGTTGCTCGAACTGGGCCTGGAGGCATTGGTGCGCCTCCTTGGTCTTGGCGATGAGCAGCAGGCCGGAGGTATCCATGTCCAGCCGATGCACGTTCAATGCTTGGGGCAGGCGGGTCTGCATCAGGGCTTGTACGGAAGTGCTGTCCTCCTTGCCGGGTACGGAGAGCAGGCCCGACGGCTTGTTGACTACTACCAGGGCTTCGTCTTCGTACACAATCTCCAACTCTTTTTCCTTGTCGTTCTTCCGGGCTAAGGGATTGTCCTCCACGTCCAGCCCCTGCAGCATGTGGCGCAGGATGGGACCGCACTTGCCCGTACAAGACGGATAGTAATGCCCTTGCCTCCGCACTTCGGTCTGCGAGGGCTTGCCCCACCAGAACTCGGCCATGGCCAAGGGCTTCCAGCCGTGCAAGTATGCATATTGCAACAGCTTGGGAGCCGCACACTCACCCGCTCCGGCCGGGGGAATGCGTTGCACGGTGTCGGCAAACAGTTCGCACAGGTCCTTGACTTCCCCCCGGTAGTTCAGCATACGGAATTGCCGGAAGAGGCGTAGTTGTAAATTTGCCGAGCGTGTCTTGCGTTCGTGCTTCAGGGCTTGCACCTTTGCTTCATGGGCTTCCACGTGCCGACGGAGTGTATCCAACTGTTCTTTCCAACGGCGTTCCAAACGCTTGTACTCCGCCTTCTGGAACTGGCTTTCGCGGATGAGGGCTTCGGCTTCCTCCGAGGTGAGGGGGAAGGTGCGGCGTCGTTCCTCGCGTTGTGCCTTGGCGGCTTTCAGGGCTTGGCGGGCGGTGGCCAGGGAGGATTGGGCTTCGGCCTCGACTCGTAGGAGGGATTGCTTTTGTTGCAGATAGTCCGGGTCCTGCTCCAGCCGGGTGATGCGGACATTCATCGCCGAGATTTCTGCCTCTTCCTGCTTGAAGAACCCGTCGGGTTGTAGGAGGTCATAGACCGGAGGCACGAAGAACGGGAGGTTGTTCTGTCCTGCCAGAATGCCGGAGAAGGCGGCCAGGTAGCCCGTCTCTCCTTCGGCGGTCTGCACCACCAGCACGCCGAACATCTTTCCCTCGTCCCATTCGGGGTGTTGCGCCAGATACTGTTGCACCTCTTCCGCGGCCTTTACGCAAAGGGGATGAGGTACGTAGCAGAAAGGGTAGGTGAACCGTGCGGGCAGGGGGATGCCGCTGATGTCTGTGTAGAAGGTATGTAGCATGTTGATTGCAGGGTTTATAGTGAGTCATTGCATTTCCCGTCAGTGGGTCCCATGTTTTCCCATTAGCTGGGAAAGTGTTTTCCCATTAGCTGGGAAAGCATCTTCCCACTAGCTGGGAAAATATCTTCCCAACTAATGGGAAAGGTTGGGAAGTACGATAGGGCAGGATGACGGGTGTAGGTCATTAGAATTCATACTCTTGGGTGATCCGGTCATACGTGGGCGTGGAGCCGGGGGCATAGTAGGCGAAGATGCGGCGTATCTGCTCCTGCTTGTCGGGCGTGATGGGGCGTTCGCGGTGGCGGATGCGGGCGTAGGTGGTGTGGGGCCACAGGTGGCGGACATCCCGCTCGATGGCTACGGCCAGGTGGGGCAGTATGCCCGTGGTCAGGTGGGTGACACCCCATGCCAGCGTTATCTTCTTCGTGGGGCGATGGTAGGGGCATGGGTCGGCATCCGCGGGCCAGGCGGCGGGGTTGATGCACTGCACGGTCTTCACGTCGGCAGGGGCATGGAGGGCAGCCAGGTGACGCAGGCACGTGTCCGCCCGGGGGCAGTCGTGGCGGAAGCAATGGGCGTAGTCGTAGGGTACGCGGGTGTAGTCGAAGTCTGTGGGTTGGTTCATGATGTCGTTATTGGTTTTGCTGGGGCAAAGATACAGCTATTTTGCAGAGGGCGGAAAGGAGACGGGCATAAAAAAGGCACGCCCCCCGCTGTGCGTTCCACGGGGTGCGTGCCGGTCTCTATTGAGAATCTATGAAAAGAGGTGTAAAGCTGTGCGTGGTTACATCAGGTTGCTGGCCAGCTCGCTCAGCTCGCTACGCTCGCCTTTCACCAGATTGACATGTGCGAAGAGGTTCTGGTCCCTCATGCGGTCTATCATGTAGACCAGGCCGTTGGACTGGCTGTCCAGGTAGGGCTGGTCAATCTGCTGGATGTCGCCGGTGAATACCATCTTGGTGCCTTCGCCTGCACGGGTGATGATGGTCTTGATTTCGTGCGGGGTCAGGTTCTGGGCCTCGTCGACGATGCAGTAGGTCTCACTCAGGCTTCGTCCACGGATGAAAGCCAGGGCCTCGATGACCAGTTGTCCGCTCTTCTGCATCTCGTCCAGGCGTTTCAGCTCGGTGGAGGTGGCGGAGAACTGGTGCTTGATGACGTTCAGATTGTCGAACAAAGGCTGCATGTAGGGGGCTACCTTCTCCTGGGCATCGCCGGGCAGGAAGCCGATGTCCTTGTTGGACAGGGCCACGATGGGGCGTGCCAGCAGGATTTGCTTGTACTCGCTCATCTGCCCCAGGGCGGCGGCCAGCGCCAGGAGGGTCTTGCCGGTGCCGGCCTTGCCCGTCAGGGCCACCAGCTTGATGTTGGGGTCGTTCAGGATTTCGAAGGCGAAGCTCTGCTCGGCATTGCGCGGCTCGATGCCATAGTTCCGGGTCTTGTTCACCCGCTTCACCACGCGGTCGAAGGGATTGTAGCGGGCCAGGACACTGTTGCGGTCGCTCTTCAGGATGAAGCACTCGTTGGGGTGAATCACCTCCTTGATGTCGAACTCGTTGATGTCGATGCCCTCGCGGGAGGAGTAGATGCGGTCTATCAGGGCCGGGTCGATGCCTTCGAACACCTCGTTGGACTTCTCGAAGATGTCCACGTTCGTCACCTTGTCGTTGATGTAGTCCTCGCACAGCAGGCCGATGGAGCGGGCCTTCATGCGCAGGTTGACGTCCTTGGTGACCAGGATGGACTTCATGTCCGGGTATTTGCGGGTCAGCCAGTCGGTCACGGCCAGGATGCGGTGGTCGGGGATGTGTTCGGGGAAGGACTCGTAGACGTGCGGGGCGTCAACTTGTCCGGTGATGACGAAGAGGCGTCCCAGTCCTTCGCCCAGCTTGGCTCCCTTCGTGAAGAGGTCATCGTCGGTGAGCAGGTCCAGTTCGCGGACAAACTCACGGGCGTTGTAGTTGATCTGCTCGTTGCCTTTCTTGAACTTGTCCAGTTCTTCCAGCACCACGATGGGCAGGTAGATGTCGTTCTCCTGAAAGTTTTTCAGGCACTTGTAGTCGTGAAGGATCACGTTCGTGTCAATCACAAAATTTTTCTTGGCTCCCATATACGTTAGATTTAAATAGTTAGTACTATATTTGCCGTCTCTAAAGGTAAACAATTGGCGGGGCAAAAAGGATTGCTGTCCCGGTTAAATATTTCAAAAGATGAATTATAAAGACACATTAGATTACTTATACAACAGTGCCCCCCTGTTTCAGCAGATAGGCGCGGGGGCTTATAAGGAAGGATTGGAGAATACGTGGGCCTTGGACGAACACTTCGGGCATCCGCACCGCTCCTTCCGCAGCATCCACGTGGCGGGCACCAACGGGAAAGGCTCCTGCTCGCACACCTTGGCGGCCATCCTGCAACAGGCCGGCTACCGGGTGGGACTGTACACCTCTCCCCATCTGATAGACTTCCGGGAGCGCATCCGCGTCAACGGTCAGCCGGTGCCGGAGGAGTATGTCATCCGTTTCGTGGAGGAGGAGCGGCCTTTCTTCGAGCCGTTGCATCCGTCTTTCTTTGAACTGACCACGGCGATGGCTTTCCGCTACTTTGCCGAGGAGAAGGTGGACGTGGCCGTGGTGGAGGTTGGCTTGGGAGGACGGTTGGATTGCACCAATATCATCCGCCCCGACTTGTGCATCATCACCAACATCAGCAAGGACCACGTACAGTTTCTGGGGGATACGTTGACCCAGATTGCCGGCGAGAAGGCGGGCATCATCAAGGCGGGTATTCCCGTGCTCATCGGGGAGACGACTTCGGAGACGCGCCCCGTCTTCCTGAAGAAGGCGGAGGAGGTGGGGGCACCCATTCACTTTGCCGAAGAAGAGGAGATTGACCTGCACCCCGACTGGACGTACGAATTGACAGGCTTGTACCAGGAGAAGAACCGACGGACTCTGTTGGCTGCCTTGCCCCTGCTGCAAGCGGCGGGCTATCGGATTTCGGAGGCGGACATCCGGGAAGGCTTTGCCCACGTGGTGGAGCTGACGGGGCTGATGGGGCGGTGGCAACAGTTGCAGGAGCGGCCCCGGTTGGTGTGCGACACGGGTCACAACGTGGGAGGCATCCAATACATCGCCGAGCAACTGCGCCGGCAGGCTTGCCGGCAATTGCGCATCGTCATCGGGATGGTGAACGACAAGGACGTGCGCGGCGTGCTGGCCTTGCTGCCCCGCGAGGCTGTCTATTATTTCACGCAAGCCAGCGTGAAGCGTGCCTTGCCGGCCGAACAACTGGCAACGTTGGCTGCCGAGGCCGGTCTGCAAGGTACCACTTATCCGGATGTACCCTCGGCCGTGCGTGCCGCCCAAAAAGAAAGCCTCCCCGAAGACTTCATCTTCGTGGGAGGCAGTACCTTCATCGTGGCCGACCTGTTAGCGAACCGCGATGCACTCGATCTCCACTAAGGCATCCTTGGGCAACGCCTTCACGGCCACGGCCGAGCGGGCGGGGCAAGAGCCGTCGAAGTAGGTGGCATACACCTTGTTCATGTCGCCGAAGTAAGCCATGTCTGCCAGGAAGACGGTGGTCTTCACGATGTGGCTCATCGTGAGGCCTGCCTCTTCCAGGATGTGCTTGATGTTCTCCAGGGACTGGCGTGCCTGTGCCTCGGCACCTTCGGCCATTTGACCGGTGGCGGCGTCGATGGGCAACTGACCGGATACGAATACCATTCCTGCGGCCTCGATGGCCTGGCTGTAGGGACCGATGGCCCCGGGAGCCTTGCTGCTGTTGATTGCTTGTTTCATACTTGTTGAATAGTTAGGTTGTAATAGTTACTTGCAATGTTTCTCGATGAGGGCATCCACGTTCGGATCGCCCAGCTCCTTGGCCTTGGCGAAACATTCGCAGGCCTCGTCCTTTTTCTTCAGTTGGATGTAGGCCTGTCCCATCAGGCGATAGGCTTCTGCGTAGTTGGGTTCTATCTTCAGGGCTTCCTGTAGGATGCGGACTGCCTCCTCGCTGCGTCCCACGCGGATGTTGACGACGGCCAGCTCGGCACGGTAGAGCAATTCGTTGGGGGCCAGCTCGATGGCTTTGGCCAGGTCGTCCAAGGCGCGCTGGTATTGGCGGGCCTGCATGGCGGCCTGTTCGCGATAGTAATAGAAGGCGGCGTTCACGTTGCCGTTCATGGCCTTGAAGTAGGCGTCGTAATCCAGCATGGCCTTCCGCGCCTGGTTGGCATTGAGCAAGGCTTGAGCGCGAGCCAGCAGATAAGGGCCGGCCGCTTCCGTATAGGGTTGCGGGCAGTGGGCCACGCAACTGTCCATCAAGGCCAATATCTCTGTGGCGGGAGCCTTCATCATTTCCTTGGTTTGCGCGGCGCTGAAGTAGGAGGCAGGCGATGCCAGGTCGGAGTGGTTGACTTGCTCGTAGGCGGCCAGGGCACCCGCATAGTCTTGCTTGGCGAAGAGGATGTCTCCCTCCAGCTGCACGTAGACGGGGAGGGCTTGCAAGGCAATGGCTTTCCGAACCTCTTCCAGTGCCTTGTCGAAACTCCAGTCCCCATAAGGCTTTTCCGGGTTGGTCAGCATGTAGTTGTAGATTAGTTTGGCCCGGTCAAAACGTACGATCTCTTCCTGACGGGCAACTTTCAGGGCCTGATCCATGTCGTCGGCTGCTTGTTTCATGCTAGCCCCGTCTTGCGAGGTGGCCAATAGCTGCGTGGCCCGGCGCATGTAACCATCGGCGCTGTTCGGATATTGTTCGATGTAGTCATTCAGTACTTCCATGTATTTCTCCGGCGAGAGTTGGGAAGATGCCATGTAGAGGAACACCAAGGCCTGTTCTTCCGTATCGGGCAGAGCCTTTTTAATGCCAATGCCCCTCAGGGTCTCGTCGTTGTAGGACAAGGCCGATATCTTTTGGTCCATGACATAGCGGGCATCCACGGCATAGCAGATGGTGGCCGTGTCTTGTCCCGATGATTTCTGTGCCAGGCCGAACACGGCGCCTTCTGCGTCGGTCAGGGGGCAGCTGATCATCTTGTCCTTCAGCGGCAATTCCAGGGTGTAGTAGAGATAATTCCCCTCGACCTTGTCGGCCGATTTCAGATGGCCGGTCGTGCAGGTGCGTCCCTTTTGGGTGGAATAGGGCAGGAGATATACCAAGGCTCCGGCGGCCGGCTGGCGGGTGGCAATGGGGAGTGCGGTGACTTTCTTCTCAACGCCGACGCGGAACTTCACCACGTCATACATGTCATCCGCTCCCATGATGTTCACGACCGGCATTTGTCGGCCCTCGCTATTGATGGCGACGGCCCGTTGGGCACCCTTGAACAAGGTGTAGTCGGACAAGGCCACCCCGTCTTCGGTGACGAAGAATCCGTTGCCTGTGTTCAGTATTTGGTCGTTCTTGTCGTATGTCACGATGGAGAAGACGGCCTGCTTGGCTTTTTCCACCCACTTGGGTGCTTGCGCCATGGCCCACTGAGCCAGGAGGCAGAGGGACATGGCCATGATCAATTTCATTTTCCTCATATCTATCATTCAGTCATTCGTTGTTTTACAGCTTCGTATATCAGGATGCCGGCGGCCACGGACACGTTGAGCGACTCAATGGTGCCCAACATGGGAATCCGCACCCACTCATCGCACAGGGCTAGGTTGTCGTAGGAGACTCCCTTGTCTTCCGCCCCCATGATGATGCAGAGGGGGCCCGTGTAGTCGGCCTTGTCATAGTCGTAATCCCCCTTCTCAGTGGCAGCGATGAGGCGGAAACCACACTCCTTCAGATAACGCAGGGTGTTCGTCAGGTTCTGCTCCCGGCATACCGGCAGCTTGTGCAGGGCACCGGCCGATGTCTTGACGGCATCGGCGTTGACGGATACGCTGTTGGTGGAGGGGATGACTACAGCATCCACGGCGGCGCACTCGCAGGTTCGGGCAATAGCGCCGAAGTTGCGCACGTCGGTGATGCCGTCCAAGGCCAGGAAGAACGGATTCTTGCCCTCCTCGAAGAGGGTAGGCACGAGGTTCTCCGCTAGTTGGTAGGTGACCGCCGACATGAAGGCAATGGCGCCTTGGTGATTCTTGCGGGTGATGCGGTTCAGACGTTCGATGGGTACGCGCTGCACCGGGATGCCGCTGCCTTTCAGGGCGGCGAACAATTCCTTGGCCAGGTCTCCTTGCAAGTCTTTTTTTACCAGTACTTTGTCTATGTCTTTCCCGGCTTCCAACGCTTCCAGGATGGCCCGGAGGCCGAATATCATTTCATTTTTCTCTATCATATACACATTATATATTATATTACAATCGCGGGTAATCCGCTCGGTAGTCGTCGAGAACCTTTCTCGGTAGTAATCGAGAACTTTTCTCAATAGTAATTGAGAACTTTTCTCAATAGTAATCGAGAACTTTTCTCGATAGTTATGGCAACTTCAGCAGGGTGCGGGCGTTGTTCAAGGCGGCTTCCGTTAGGGTGGCTCCGCTCAGCATGTGGGCGATTTCCTCCACCCGTTCCTCGTCCGTCAGTCGGCGGATGTGGCTGTTCGTTTCCGTCTCGTTGTCCTTCTTGTAGACTTTGTAATGCGCACGTCCTCGCGAGGCGATTTGGGGCAGGTGCGTGATGCTGATGACTTGTCGTTCGTTGTGGGCCATTTCCTGCATGATGTCTGCCATACGGTCGGCGATTTCTCCCGACACGCCCGTGTCAATCTCGTCGAAAACAATGGTGGGCAGCTTGACCGCACCGGCTATCATCGCCTTTACGGAGAGCATCACACGGGCTATTTCTCCTCCCGATGCCACCGACGAGATGTTTTGCAGCGTGCCGTTCTTGTTGGCCGAGAAGAGGAAGGTGACGGTATCCATGCCGTGGGGGCCGGGTTCTTTCCGCTCGCCCATGTCTACGACGAAGCGCACGTTGGGCATCCCCAGCGGCACCAGGCGGGCGGCCATCTGGCGCTCTACCTCGCGGGCGGCTTCTCCGCGGGCTTCTGTCAGGCAGGCAGCCTGGCGGCGTACCTCGCCTTGCAGTTTCTCGCAATGTTTTTTCAGCGTCTCTATTTCTTCGTCGGACGAGGAGATGGAGGCCAGGCGGGTGGCGTATTCATCGCGTAGGGCCACCAGTTCGTCCACGGTGTTCACCCGATGCTTTTGTTGCAGGGAGTATAGTAGGTTGAGGCGGTCGTTGACTTCCTCCAGGCGGGCGGGGTTGAACTCCACCTGCTCCTCGCGGTCGGACAACTCGCCGGCGATGTCCTTCAACTCGATGTAGGCGCTTTCCAGGCGGTTGGCCCATTCCTCGGCCACGGGGTAGACACGTTGCAGATCGGCCATCACGTTGCAGCATTCCTTCAGGTTGGAGAGCAATCCCCCCTCTTCGTCGTTGAAGAGCTGGCCGGTGCGGTACAAGTTGGCCTTGATGTCCTCGGCGTGGCTGAGGGTCTCGGCCTCTTGCTCCAGTTCCTCCTGTTCGCCCTTGGCCAGGTGGGCTTCCTCCAATTGCTCCCATTGGAAGCGGACGTAGTCCTCATCGGCCTTGTCCCGGGCGGCACGCTCCAAGGCCTTGTCCAGGTCGGCTTGCGCCTGCCGCCATTGCTTGTAGACGGCCTGGTAGGCGGAGAGAGCCGGTTCGTCATGAGCCAGCAGGTCGAGCACATTCAGCTGGAAACCTTCCTTGTTCAGCAGCAGGTTCTGGTGTTGCGAGTGGATGTCTATCAGTTGTTCGCCCAATTCTTTCATCTGTGCCAGTTGGGCGGGAGTATCGTTGATGAAGGCGCGGCTCTTGCCCGAGGCGTAAAGCTCGCGGCGCAGGATGCACTCGTCCTCGTACTCCAGCTCGTTGTCCTCGAAGAAGGGTCGCATCTGGTAATTGGATATGTCAAAGCGGGCCTCGATGACGCACTTGGTGGCTCCGGTGCGGATGGACTTCACGTCTGCACGTTGACCCAGCAGGAGGCCTATGGCGCCCAGGATGATGGATTTGCCGGCTCCCGTCTCGCCCGTGATGACGGAAAAACCCTGCTCGAAGCTGATGTCCAGCTTCTCAATCAGGGCATAGTTCTGTATGTAAAGTGAACGCAACATGGTTGACTCCTTGTTTTTTACTTGGGTAGGATTTGGGCCAGGTGGTTCACGATGTCCACGGCTACCTCTGCCTTGGCTTTCAGCGGATAATCCGTCCTGCCGTCACGATCAATGATGCTGACCTTGTTCGTGTCGTGCTTGAATCCGGCACCGGCATCGTTGAGGGAGTTCAGTACGATGAAGTCCAGGTTCTTGCGCGCCAGCTTGCTTTCGGCGTTCAGGACCTCGTCTGTCGTTTCGAGTGCGAAGCCCACTAAAATCTTCTTTCCTGCCTTCTTCTCTTCCGATAGCCGTTTCAGCTCGCCCAGCTTGGCGGCAATGTCCGGATTCGGTTGGAGGGAGAGCGTCAGGGCACCGGTCTGTTCACGTTTTATTTTTTTCTTCTCCACGTGTTCGGGCGCATAGTCGGCCACGGCGGCGCATAGGATGGCGGCGTCGGCCTCGGCGAAGGCGGAGGTCGTGGCTTCATACATTTCGGCGGCTGACTCTACATCCACGCGCCGGTACATCGGGAAGTGAGGAGAGCGTTGTATAGGACCGCATACCAGGATGACCTTGGCTCCTCGGGAAGCGCACTCGTCTGCAAGAGCGAGTCCCATCTTTCCCGTTGAATAGTTGCCGATGAAGCGCACGGGGTCAATCTTTTCGTAGGTGGGTCCGGTGGTTATCAGGATGGTTCGTCCCTTCAGATCACCGTCGCGCTCCGCGAAGAATTGCTCCAGGTGGAGAATGATGTTCTCCGGTTCCTCCATGCGTCCTTTACCTATCAGATGGCTGGCCAGTTCGCCGGAGGCAGGTTCGATGATGTGGTTACCATATGAACGGAGCGTGTCCAGGTTGGCCTGCGTGGAGGGGTGGGCATACATGTCCAGGTCCATGGCGGGTGCCACGAACACAGGAGCCTTCATCGAGAGATAGGTGGTGACCAGCATGTTGTCTGCCACGCCATGCGCCATCTTGCCGATGGTGGAGGCGGTGGCGGGAGCAATGAGCATGGCATCTGCCCATAAGCCCAAATCTACGTGGCTGTGCCAAGTGCCGTCCCGCTGGGCGAAGAACTCGCTGATGACAGGCTTGCTGGTCAGCGCGGAGAGGGTGATGGGGGTGATGAACTCCTTGCCGGCGGGGGTGATGACTACCTGCACTTCAGCTCCGCGTTTCACCAGTCCGCGGATGAGGAGGCAAGCCTTGTAGGCGGCTATGCTTCCCGTGATGCCCAGCACGATTTTCTTTCCTTTCAGTACGTTTGCCATTGTCGGAGGGGGATTTAGCGTTGGGTCAGCTCGCGCAGGCGAATCTTGGTGAGCATTGCTTTCGTGTTCAAGGTGAAGTCGCTGTTCAGTATCCAGCTGTAGTAGCCGGGATCTTTTTTCAATACTTCGGCCACGGGCGTACCCTTGTATTTGCCGAAGTTGAACACCTCCACGCCTGCGTCATTGTAGACCATGCGTCCGGCGAAATCCACATTGCGGTTGAAGCTGGAGTATTCAGAGAGGAAGGCGATGTCGTTTTTCAGCTCGGGGTAGCGATCCAGTTGAGCCATCAGTACCTCGTAGGTGGCACGGGTATCAGCCTCGGCGGTATGCGCATCCTCCAGGTTCTTGCCGCAATAGAACTTATAGGCGGCAGAGAGCGTGCGTTGCTCCATCTTGTGGAAAATGACCTGCACGTCCACGAACTTGTGGCGAGCCAGGTCGATGTCGACTCCCGCACGCAGGAATTCCTCGGCCAGGACGGGTATGTCAAAGCGGTTGGAGTTGAATCCGGCCAAGTCGCATCCTTCGATGTCGCGGGCGATGTTGCGGGCCACTTCTTTGAACGTGGGGCAATCTTTCACGTCATCATCATGGATGCCGTGTATAGCCGTTGCTTCTTCGGGAATGTGCATTTCCGGATTGATGCGCATGGTCTTGGTTTCTTCGTTACCGTTGGGATATACCTTCAAGTAGCAGATTTCTACGATGCGGTCCGAATTTATGTTAGTCCCTGTTGTTTCCAAGTCAAAGAAAACCAACGGATTCTTCAGATTTAATTTCATGCAGTGTTACGTTTTTGGGGAAAAGAAATTAGTCATTCAACATCATAGGCATCAGCAGCATCAACAGGTCTTCGTCTTCTCCTTGTTCGACCGGGGTGATGACACCGGCGCGCGAGGGGTCGGCCAGTTCGATGAGCACTTCATCAGACGGGATGTTGTTCAGGATATCGATGAGGAAAGAAGACTTGAAACCGATTTCCATGGGAGTACCTGCGTATTGGCAAGTCAGAGTTTCCTTGGCAGATGTAGAGAAGTCGATGTCCTGTGCGTTGATGACCATACGGTCTGCACTCATGCATAGCTTGACAAGGCTGCTGGCTTGCGATGAGAAGATGGATACACGGCGCAGAGCTCCTAAGAGTTGCTGGCGATCTATCGTGATTTTGTTTGGATTGTTGGGCGGAATGACGGAGTTATAGTTCGGATAGCGTCCTTCAATCAGGCGGCATACCATGCTATATTTCTCAAGTGTGAAGACCGCATTGCGTTCATCGAATTCAATGCTGACTTGTCCTTCCTCTTTAGGCAGGAGATTTTTCATCAGTGTGGCAGGTTTCTTGGGCAGGATGAAAGCTGCGCGTTCGTTGCCGTGTGCAGCCAGCGTTTTGCTTCTTACCAGTTTGTGTCCGTCCGAGGCGACCATAGTGATGCTCTCGGTGGTGATATCGAAGTAAATACCGTTCATGACCGGTCGTAATTCGTCATCTGCTGTGGCGAAAATAGCGCGGTTGATGCCGTTCAAGAGCACCTGTGCGTCTATGTTTACCCGGACAGCACTCTCGCTCAGGCTGACGGGGGTCGGAAACTCATCGGCGTTTTGTCCGACAAGGCTGTATTGACCGTTTTGGTAGAGCACGTTTATTTCCAGGGATTTCAAGTCGATTTCGAATGTCAACGGTTGCTCGGGAATTTCCTTTAGAGCATCCAGTAGCGTGCGGGCAGTAATGGCGAAGCGTCCGTCGGCATTGCTTTCCACGACCTCGAGGGTGGTTGACATTGTGGTTTCGCTATCGGATACGGTGACGGTCAATACACCGTCTTTCAACTCGAAGAGGAAACAATCCAGAATGGGGAGTGCATTCTTGGAATTTATAACACGGCTGATGCCCTGTAGATGGGTGGATAGTGCCGTACTTGAAACGATGAACTTCATATCTTCTATTTTATATGGTTATTAGGACGGACAAAGTTAGGAAAAGAATTGCCGATGACAAAGAAATCGGAAGAAAAAACCGCCTTTTATGCGACCGTTATGCCTAAAAAATCGTAACTTCGCCGCGTCAACAAAAAAGAGAACAATGGAATTCATAGGAAAAATCATTGCCGTGCTTCCTGAAAAAGGGGGAGTATCGAGCAGAACAGGAAATGAGTGGAAAGCTCAGGAGTACGTCATCGAGGATAGTGCCAGCGGACAATTCCCTCGTCGGATGTGCTTTGAAGTATTTGGTGCTGACCGAATTGCGCAATTCAATATACAGATGGGTCAGGAATTGAAGGTGTCTTTTGATATTGATGCCAATCAGTGGCAGGATCGTTGGTTTAACCGTATCCGTGCATGGAAAGTGGAGCCTGCTGTCCAGGCACAATCTGCACCTATGCAAGCCGGTGCGCCGGTGCCGCCTCCTTCGGCTGCACCTGCTCCCGATTTCTTGGCGGGTGACGCAAAGGATGATCTGCCTTTCTGATGCAGCATTAAGCGGATGCCTTTCCGAGAGCGAGCGGATGCCTTTCCGAGAGCAAGTGCGGGCCTTTCCGAGAACAAGTGGAGGGGCGTGTTTGTGAGCGGAAAGGCATCTGGCTTTTAAATTTAATGGGAGGATTCTTTCTTTTCAGGCAAATCTTCCGGACGATACCAGAGCGTAAGGTTGGGGCAGACCGTTCCTTCTTGGTTGTTAAACTGGATAGCTAATACGAAATAGCGGAAAAAATCCTCATGTTGCAGGAAGAAGCCAGGTACCAAATGCGCCCACGCGGCTGGCTGGCGTAAGACTTCATCCATATCAGCCATTAGCAGAAGGTTATAAGAAGGAGCCAGACTGCTTGCTAGAACCTCGTAATGGGTGCTACCTGTCAGATTGTTCTTTCCCTCCAATGCTTCGATATAGGCAGATAGGCTGAGGGCGTCCGGAGACAGCAGGAGACAACCTCGATAGAAACACGCATAAGAATAAAGCAGGGTATCTGTCCATCCCGTCAGGCGAGTAACAAGCGTGTTGCGCGGCATTAAATATTTACGGTAGGCTTGTGAATGCGGGTAGCGATCGTAGCCGGGGGTAAATCGTGGACGCGACGGGGCGTTGGTGTCATGTGGGGTGGAGCGTAACCAATTCAGGAAGTCTTGTCGGGCTTTCCATTCATTGGTTAGTGGTATGATGCTCACGGTACAGGGCGTTTTCCTGCCGGGATAGTCTGTCAAAAAGAAACAAGTGAGCAGGCTGGTGTCGGCATTTGCTTTCAGAAAATCTTGTAGTTCGCGGTCGCGCTTGGATGGATAGGGGTCCGTATGGTTGTCATAGGGAACTTGTGAGGCTTGAAAAGCAAAGAGACTGTCTTTTTCAGACATGGACCAATGCGTGTACAGGTAGGTCGATGACGGGAGGCGTTCGCCTGCAAAGCCGGATAAGCTTTCCTGTGGACGGAGGGCACGTACCAAACTGTGGACGGTGTCTGTCTCGTGGCTGAGTCCTGTGCAATAAATTGCTTTTTCGGTAAATTTCATGTCGAATTCCATCCATTCTCCCAAATTAAGTACAGGGCGTAGAGTGTCCGTCGGCAATCCCATATGGACAGAGCGGGTGCGCAGGTAAAGAGACGCCTCCACATTGCGTATCTTCCCGCTATGCAAAATTTTGAATGAAGGTTCGTCTGGTAAAGAATGTCCGTCTTTACGGGCATCGATGACTTTTTCCAATAATTTCTTTTGAAAACTGAGTGCCAGGAAGTCTTGTGTGAGGTAGACTGCCAAGAATTGTCCGTTATTCATCGGATAGATGCGGATTTCCTGTCCTCTGTATTTCGATGTTTTGACGGGGAATGATTCCGGGCAATACTTGCGGATGAAGTTTTCCAGCAAATCTCGGTCTCCTTCGCCCAAGGTGCAATACAAGACTTGGTCAGCCTGCGTGTCGGGGGTATGGAAGCTGATGAGTATTTTGTTCATTTGCTTGCTCAAAGCGTGCGGCGTTTCAGCCATCAGGGTGTCGAGGTACTTTTTCAGGCAGCTGAATAAGTATGAGGCATGGAGATTATGTCCATCTTCGCTACACTTCATTCTTCCCATGACTTCCAGCATATCTACCATCCGGTCGGTTTCGAACACGGCTACGGCATCTTGCGGCACCAATGCATAGAGGTTGAAGTCTTTCCGTTGCTCCACGGAGTTGAGCCGCATAAATGAATACACGCCCACTCCCGCGCAAAGTAAAAAGACGGAGAGTATCACAATTATTTTTATGGAAAGCGAGAATTTCATAACAAGTCCTCAGATTCTTGTGTGCAAAATTAGCGCTTTCCGCTAATAAAACAAAACAAATGTTTCAGAAAGTTTTAGTTTTTATTTCCAAACCGTCATATGCAAAGTGAATATGTGGCGGAAGGCTATGTTCAATCTCCGCATGGAGACCTGCGTGGTGACTCATGTGCACGAGGTAAGTTTCTTTCGCGCCAATACGCCGGGCGGTTTTCAAGGCCTCAGTAATATTCTGGTGCGTGGGATGGGGCTTGATACGGAGAGCATTCATAATGAGGACATCAAGTTCTTGCAAGCAGGCGTATGACTCTTCGGGCATGGTGAGCATATCGGTGATATATCCCAGTTTTTCCCCAATGCGGAAGCCCAAGATGGGTAGACGTCCGTGCATTACCCGAAAGGGTAGAATTTCGGTTCGTTTGATGTGAAAGGCTTTTCCCGGTTCGGCGTCTTGCAGGTAGATGCGGGGTACACCGGGGTAGATGCGGTCTACCAGGCAATAAGGCATCCGTTGGCGTAGATCTTCGCCCGTATAATGTTCCGCATAGATAGGGATTTCTCCGAATCGACAGAAAGGGCGCAGGTCGTCCAAGCCTCCCACATGATCATAGTGCTCATGCGTGATAAGTACGGCATCTATCTGCCGGAAATCATTAAGGCACAACATCTGTTCGCGAAAGTCCGGCCCACAATCTATAAGCAGGCGCACATCTTCTGTTTCTATCAAGGCCGAGGTACGCAGGCGCCGGTCATGTGGGTCAGAGGAGGTGCATACCGGACATGTGCATCCGATTTCCGGTACACCCGTCGAAGTTCCGCTTCCCAATATTCTTATTTTCATATAAATAATACTTCCGGTTGGATATCTATGTCAAACTTGTCACGAACAGAAGCTTGGACGGCACAGGCTAGATGGATAATCTCCGCTCCCGTAGCTCCACCCATGTTGACCAGTACCAAGGCTTGTTTGTCATATACAGCTACATGCCCCACGCATTTGCCTTTCCATCCACATTGTTCGATGAGCCATCCGGCAGGCACTTTTACGTGGTTCTCATCCACATCGTAATGGGGGATGGAGGGATGAACCTTCTTCAATACATCGAAGTGTGTGCGGGAGATGACGGGATTCATGAAGAAACTTCCGGCATTACCCAAGCTCTTGGGGTCGGGGAGCTTACTTTGTCGGATACGGATGACACTCTCACGCACAAGGGCAGGAGTGGGCACTTGTCCCTGCAAGGCTTCACGCAGGGTTCCGTAATCCAGATGGAAATGAGGCATCTTGTTCAGCCGGAAATTGACGTAGGTGATGAAGACGGACTTCATCTCAGGACGTTTGAAGAGGCTTTGCCGATAGGCGTAAGCACATTCTTCCACGGGATAGACCTTCCGAAGTCCTGTCAAGTCTAAGGTCTCCACCGAGGTGATAACATCTTTAGCTTCTACGCCATAAGCGCCGATGTTTTGGACGGCTGAGGCTCCCACTTCGCCAGGGATGAGGGAAAGGTTTTCCACTCCTTGCCATCCTCGTTCAACGCATTGGCGCACGAAGTCATCCCACACTGTGCCTGCTCCCACACGGAGATCGACATGGACATCATCTTCGGAGGTGATGGAGATGCCCCGGATGCATGAGTGAAGGACGGTCCCCGGGTAGTAATCTTTCGTAAACAAGAGGTTACTGCCTCCGCCGATGTGCAGGTAGGGGCTGGTGATTTGTTTGGTACGAATCAATTCTGCCAATTCTTCCTCAGAGGTGTACTCCAGGAAATGAGCGGCACGCACATCCAATCCGAAGGTGTTATGTTCGCGAAGCGGGAAGTCATTCATCTTAGTCATCATATACTGGTGTCCTCATATTTATATAGTTCCCATTCGTTCAGTCGCTTGCGGAAGTAGAATACGTTGGAGTATCCGTTTCCGATGCCGTTCACTTTCAGAATCTTGGTGCGCGAGTGTGCCTCATTGCGCTGGCCATAGCAGATATTTGAAAGCCACTCCACAGGCATTTGCGGGCGAAATGCATACCATTGCTCCAAGTCGAGGGTTGTCTCGAGGATGGAGAACTCATCGTCAGGATCCAGCGTGATGAAGCGCAAAGGGATATGTATGTGGCTGCGCTGGTAGAGGCTGTCCGACACGAAACGCGTGTAGAAATCCAGGAAATCTTCTTCTCCTTGTTCAACCGGATGGAGGGCGATGGAGTCCAGCATCCACATGCCGCGGGTACGTTGGAAGAAATATTTCTTCATTTCCCGGCTTTTCAAGAAGAGCCACTCCACCTGTACGGTATTGAGTGCGGTGTCACCCACGATGTCCATGTCCTGTTCGCGGTCGAAAAGAAGAGTATAGATATTTCCTTCCGTGAAGAGAGGATCGTGTGTCCACGCTTTGCGTCCGATTTCCGTCAGTTGTCCGTCCCGGTTATAGGGTAACGGGAATATCGTGCGTTGGCGTTGCAGGACTTCGTCTTGGGCATAGTTGAAGATGAAGTCGTCGAAGAGTTCGTCTGCCTCAAGGGGCATAGGTTGGCTTTCCTTAGGCGTAGCGGACGCAGAGGTGGGTGTTTTCATCGAATCCACCATTTGCGTGAGCGCTGCGAAAGGACCTTTCACGTCCTTCCCCTGGCCGCACGAAGCGGCGCAGAGGATAAGGAGCAGGCATCCGACTATGAGTTTCTTCGTCATGCAGGCTTTATTTGTTCAGTTTTGCGCGGAGTTTCTCCAGCATGTCCACGGTCATGGATTCCAAGTCATATTGGGGTTTCCAATCCCATTCTTCGCGAGCGCAAGTGTCATCCAGACAATCGGGCCAGCTGTCGGCGATAGCTTGCTTCAAGGGGTCTACGTTATACTCCATCTCGAAGCCGGGGACATGCTTCTTGATGACGCGGTAGATTTCCTCCGGATCGAAGCTCATCGAAGCGATGTTGAATGCATTGCGATGTTTCAGGCGTGTGGGGTCAGCCTCCATCAGCGAGATGGCTGCATTCAGTGCGTCGGGCATATACATCATGTCCATATACGTGCCGGCCTTGACGGGGCAGGTGAATTTCTCGCCCTTCACGGCGGCATAATAAATCTCTACCGCATAGTCCGTGGTGCCCCCGCCGGGCAGGGTAACATTGGAGATAATGCCGGGGAATCGTACGGCACGCGTGTCTACACCATATTTAGTATAATAATAATCGCTCAAGAGCTCGGTAGTCACCTTGGTGATGCCATACATCGTGCGGGGACGTTGGATGGTGTCCTGCGGAGTCTTGACGTGCGGGGTAGACTCGCCGAAAGAACCGATGGAGCTGGGGGTGAAGACGGCACATTCGTGCTCGCGTGCCACTTCCAGCACATTCCACAAGCCGTCGATACCGATCTTCCACGCCATCGAGGGGCGGCTTTCGGCCACTACGGAAAGCAAGGCGGCCAGGTTGTAGATGGTGTCGATATTGTACTCCTTCACGGCCATCTCCAGCGATTGGCGGTCCGTTACGTTAGCCCGTGCGGAAGGACCGGACTCCAGCAACTCGCCCTTGGGCTCAGCGCCTACGATGTAGCCGGCCACTACGTGTTCGTTACCATATCTTTTTCTCAGTTCCATTGTCAGCTCGGAGCCTATTTGCCCGGTAGAGCCGATGACTAATATGTTCTTCATAATTGCAATGATGTTTTAGAATTTGTGCGAAGGTACGTACTTTTTTTGATTCTTTCATCGCTTTCCCAACAATTCTTCCCGGAAAACTTGCTTATTCCGATAAAAATCGTGTCCTTTGTAGGAGATATTTTAAAAAGCAAAGAATTATGTACGGTAAAATGAAAGACTATCTCGCTCAGACACTGGCCGAGATAAAAGACGCCGGCCTATATAAAGAGGAGCGTCTGATAGAAAGCCCCCAACAGGCTGCCATTCAAGTGAAAGGACAGGAAGTGTTGAATTTCTGCGCCAATAACTACTTGGGATTATCCAACAACCCGCGCCTCATCAAGGCTGCTCAGGAGATGATGGATCGCCGTGGTTACGGTATGTCATCCGTGCGCTTCATCTGTGGTACGCAAGATATTCACAAGGAGCTGGAGGCCGCCATCTCCGATTATTTCAAGACCGAAGACACCATCCTCTATGCCGCTTGCTTCGATGCCAACGGCGGTGTGTTCGAACCCCTCTTCACGGACGAGGATGCCATCATCTCCGACTCTCTGAATCATGCGTCTATTATCGACGGTGTGCGTCTCTGCAAGGCCAAGCGCTACCGCTATGCCAATGCCGATATGGCCGACTTGGAGCGTTGTCTGCAAGAGGCTCAGGCTCAGCGCTTCCGCATCATCGTGACGGACGGCGTCTTCTCTATGGACGGCAATGTGGCCCCGATGGATAAGATTTGCGATCTGGCTGAGAAATATGATGCCCTGGTGATGGTCGATGAATCACACTCCGCCGGCGTGGTAGGCGCTACTGGCCATGGCGTGAGCGAACTCTACAACACATACGGTCGTGTGGATATTTACACCGGTACGCTGGGTAAAGCCTTCGGCGGTGCCATGGGCGGATTCACCACGGGTCGCAAGGAAATCATTGACCTCCTGCGCCAGCGTAGCCGTCCTTACCTCTTCTCCAATTCGGTAGCTCCCGCAGTTATCGGTGCCAGCATCGAAGTATTCAAAATGCTGAAGGAGAGCAACGCCTTGCACGACAAACTGGTGGAGAATGTCAACTATTTCCGCGACAAGATGATAGCTGCCGGCTTCGACATCAAGCCTACGCAGAGTGCCATTTGCGCCGTGATGCTCTACGACGCCAAGCTCTCGCAGATTTATGCCGCCCGTCTGCAGGAAGAGGGCATCTACGTCACCGGCTTCTACTATCCCGTGGTGCCCAAAGGCCAGGCACGCATCCGCGTCCAGATTTCCGCCGGACACGAGCGCGAACATCTCGACAAGTGCATCGAAGCCTTCATCAAGGTGGGTCGCGAGTTGGGCGTAATCAAGTAAAGATTCCTCTTGCATGAGGGAAAAGCGTGACAGATGACAAATGACAATTAGCGAAAACGTCATTCTTCATCTGCCACGCTTTGTTTTTCATCGTTTTCACTCCTCGGAACTTTGTGGGGCTCTTTGCAGAACTTTGTGGGCCTCTTCTCAGACTTTTGTATTATATACATATATATTATATACGTGTATGAGAATAATGCTGTTTTATGATTCGATTTTGGCATTTTCTTAATACCCCTTCTCTTCATCTTTGTGGAATTTGTGGAAAAAATGGCCTTTTGACGAAAAAAAGTGCGATTTTATTTGCAGGTTCAAAATAAAGCCGTACCTTTGCACCCGCAAACCCAAAGAGACCTCACGGGGTGTAGCTCAGCCCGGTTAGAGTACACGTCTGGGGGGCGTGTTGTCGCTGGTTCGAATCCAGTCACCCCGACAAACCAAGAAGGTCTCAAGGTGCGGTAGTTCAGCCTGGTTAGAATACATGCCTGTCACGCATGGGGTCGCGGGTTCGAGTCCCGTCCGCACCGCAACTCGAAAAAGCAAAATTAGGAAAAGCTCTGATTCCCAACGGAATTAGGGCTTTTTTATTGGTTTTTCGGGTGGCAAAAAATAGCGTTTTGAAGAAGTTATGAGGGGCAAATTCAGGGTCCTTTTTAGGGTCACTGAAAAAAGCACCTGGAATGTATTATACTTCGTTGATTTTCATATTCTTGCATAGGATTTACCTGTTCCCTATTTTGCTAATTTTGTAACGCTAAAAACAAGGTGAAATGAAACAGGATTCAATGAAGGTTTTGTTCTTCATCCGCAAGAGCAGGCTGAAGAAAAACGGCGAGGCTCCGGTGTTCCTCCGGATAACCATCAACGGGCAACAGGATGAGATACGTATCCAGCGTTCTGTACCCATCCATCTGTGGAATAACCTGAAGGGATGCAGCAAGGGAAAGGACCGTGTGTCCTTGGAACTGAACAGCTACATAGAGGCTCTGAAAGTACGGCTGTACCAAATCCATAAGGAACTGCTCTGCCGGGATGCGCTGATCACTCCCAAAAACATGCTGGTCAAACTGTTCTCTAAGGAGGAACGGCATCTGGTTGTGGAAACAATGAAAAAGTGTATTGATGACTGGCGCTCTCTTGTCGGGCAGGAATACCAACCGTCTACTATCTCCCGCTATGACAACTGCTATGAATCGCTGAAAACAGTGGTAAAGGAATTCTATAAGAAGGAGGACTGTAGATACTAATTGAAAATAGCACCAGATTTTAATTCAAAACAGCTCCACGTTATAGTTATTGCAAAAGTAGTTCATAAAAATGAAATAGTCTCATAAATTCATAGTTTTCTGAGTTTCTTTCAGTC
>DXBX01000093.1 GCA_019116285.1 Candidatus Bacteroides merdigallinarum | reverse complement strand
CTTGTGGACTTATATGTCAAATTGCATCAGCACTAAGGAACCGCCGTATGCCGAACGGCACGTACGGTGGTGTGAGAGGTCGGAAAACGAAAGTAGGAAGAAAACTACTTCGTTTTCCTCCTACTCGATTACTCCGGTCTTTCCCCGCAGGGGTGTTTACTTTCCTTCGTAGTCGAAGTAATCTACTTCAGCCACGGCTTTGGAGGTGTCCGATGCGGCTGTGGCAAATAGCCCGAACATGAGGCCGGTGAATCCACCCACAGTTTCCGTGCTGAGGTAGCGTGCGTTGAGGCTGCCCAGTTTCCGGTAGGTCTTGCCGTCCGTGGCGTAGGAGAAGGTGTACGCATCGGGCGTAGCTTCGACGCGGAGTTGCACCTCGCCGTCCGGTACGGCTACTTCGGGCTCTTCGTGCGTCAGCATTCCCATCTTGTGGCGCAGGGTGACGTAAGTCTGCCCGTCAGCTTTGCGGCGCAGGACGATGTCGCTATGCGCGTCTTCATACATGTAGACGGTCAATCCTGCCTCATCGCCTGCCGAGGCATGGCGCAGGCGCAGAGAAGTAGTGGCGGTGCAGTCCGTATAGTCTTGTCGGCGGCAGATCAGCGTGGGGCTGTCCTCCATGGTCTCTAAGCCTACGGTTGTGGCTGTCAGGAGGAGTTTTCCTTTCTTCAATTGGTAGTTCTCCGTATGCGGATTGCGGACGTACACCCAGTCGTAGCTCAAGGTATCGGCATCGAAGCCGGTGCGTACGGGTTTCGGGGCAACCGGGTATTGGGGCAGGGTCGGCACGTCCATCTGCAGGTCGATGGTACCATCGGCATTTACCACGGGCCAGGCCCCTTCATCCCAGCGCACAGGGGCCAGGAAAGTCTCGCGGCCCAGCAGGTGGTGTTGACTGCCGTGCGTACGGAAGGCCAGGCACACCAGCCACCAGCTGCCGTCCGGCGCTTCCACCAGGTCGGCATGACCCGTTCCCTGGATGGGGTTGTATTGGGCGTTCATGTTGATGTGCGTCAGGATGGGGTTGGCGGGATTGCCGGTGTACGGGCCGTCGATACTCTTGCTGCGGGCGATGGTTACTTTGTGGCCATACTCCGTGCCGCCTTCCGAGATAAGCAGGTAATACCAGCCGTCTTTCTTATAAATATGAGGCCCTTCGGGGTGTCGTCCGCCCGTGCCGTTCCAGATACGTTTGGACGGCGTCAGCTGTTCGCCGGTCATCGGGTCGATTTCGCAGAGGAAGATGCCCACGTCCGGGTTGCTCACCAGATAGCACTTCCCGTTCTCGAAGTAGAGCGAGGGGTCGATGCCGCCTTGTTTGAGCCAGACGGGTTCGGACCACGGCCCGCGCGGGTCGGTGGCATGCACCAGGAAGTTACCTTTGTCCGTCACGTTGGTCGTAATCATGTAGAACACTCCGTCGTTGTAGCGGATGGTGGGGGCATAGATGCCGCCCCACGTGCTGGCGTTCTTCAGCGGCAGTTGTGAGGGGCGCGTCAGGCAATGTCCGATCTGTGTCCAATGCACCAAGTCCTTGCTGTGATACAGAGGAACACCGGGAAAGTACTGAAAACTGCTGTTCACCAAATAGAAGTCATCGCCCGCGCGGCACACGCTGGGGTCGGGATGAAAGCCGGGAATGATAGGATTCTCATAGCCCTGCGTCTGTTGGGCAAAGCCGGACAGTGACAGGCTGAGTGCCAGTCCGGCAATCAAGGTTTGTTTTCTCATCATAATAGATTGTTTGCTTTTTAAAGATTGATTTTGTTCTTCGTGACAAATGTAGCCAAACCATTCGGATAGAACAAATGGGATCGGGATTTTTTGGAGGCAAGGAAACTTTCGGTACCCTCGCTTGCAACAAACGGGCCGTTTTTTTCATTGTGTGCATTGGTTGTCATGGAAATTGTCGTATATTTGCCCATGTCCGCAGGATGGGATTTCGGTTTTTTCCGGAGGTATTCCCCGAGCGTGTGTATCGGTACCGACGCTCGCGCTCGCCGGTATCCCCGTAGCTGCTCGTCGGTACCGGCGAGCACGGTTACGGAAACAGTGGTAGATATGCTTTGTATATCTTTGATAAATAACCATTTATAATTTTATATGAAAAACAGATTCTGGCTCTTGCTTTTGTGCCTGTGCGCCGTGTCCGTACAGACTCTCCGTGCCGTGGAGGTGATTCCCCTGAACCGCGGCTGGAAGTTCCATCATGGTTTCCAACCCGTCAGCGAGGTATTGACCGTCGACTTGCCCCATACGTGGAACAAGGGCGACGGCATGTATGCCGATGCGGACTATTATCGCGGCCTGTGCAACTATAGCCGCAAGCTGGCAGTGCCGGCCGATTGGGCGGGCAAGCGTGTCTTTCTGCGTGTGGAGGCCGCGCAGACGGTGGCCGACGTCTTTGTGGACCATCACTTCGTGATGCAGCACCGGGGCGGCTATACCGCCTTTGTGGCGGAGCTGACGGACCGCTTGACGCCCGGCAAGGAGAGCCTGCTGGAGATCATGGTCAGCAATGCCCAGCGGATGGACATCGCCCCCATCTGCGGAGATTTCAATATTTGGGGCGGCCTGTACCGCGGCGTGGAATTGCTGGTGACGGAAGACGTGTGCATCGCACCGGACTATTATGCCTCGTCGGGCGTGTTCTTCACCCAAAGCGAGGTGTCCGACGAGAGTGCCCGTCTCCGGATGGAAGCTCTGCTGTCCGCCAAAGACGGGTCGTTGGACGGCTGCGAGGTAGAGTTTCAGTTGTGGAACGAAGGGCGTAAAATCCATGTAGCCACCGTTACGGACTTCACGTCCGAGGGACGTGCCGTGGCCGAGGTGACTGTGGAGCATCCCCACTTGTGGAACGGCATTCTTGACCCGCACCTCTATCAGGCTGTTGTTATCCTGCGGAAAGACGGTAAGGAAACAGACCGCCGGGAGGAAGAGATTGGTTTCCGTTATTATGAGGCCGATGCGGAGAAAGGTTTCTTCCTGAACGGGAAACCCTATCGGCTGAACGGGGTGTGCCGCCACCAGGAACGTGCGGAACGTTCGGCGGCCCTCTATCCCTGCGACCATGATGAAGACCTGGACCTTATCCAAGAAATAGGGGCGAACGCCGTCCGCCTGGCCCACTATCCGCAGGCTAAATACATGCACCGGCAGATGGACCGTCGCGGACTGGTGGCTTGGGCGGAGATACCTTTCGTCAATGTCTATGTCACCAATCCCGCTTATGACGAGAACCTGGAGCAGCAGCTCACCGAACTCATCTTGCAGAATTACAATCATCCGTCTATCCTGGCCTGGGGACTCTTCAACGAAATCAACTCCTGGTGGCTGGACCGTCCGTCGGAGATGGTGAAGCGGCTGCAGGCACTGGCCCGCCGCCTCGACCCCTCCCGTCCGACGATGGGTGCCAGCAACCAGGACGATGACTTCAATGGCTTCACGGACTGGATTGCCTATAACCGCTACTTTGGCTGGTATGGCGGTGACGTGCAGGAGATGGGACGGTGGCTGGACCGGGAACACGCCGCCCATCCGGAGCGGAAGATCGGAATCAGCGAGTACGGAGCCGGTGCCAGTGTGTTCCAGCAGACAGACACGCTGAAGCAGCCTCAGCCCGGCGGGCAGTGGCATCCGGAGAACTGGCAGACCTACTACCACATAGAGAACTGGCGGCAGTTGCAGGCACGGCCTTACCTTTGGTGTACGTTCATTTGGAATATGTTCGACTTCTCCGCAGCCGGCCGTCGCGAGGGCTTGGACATGGGCCGTAATGACAAGGGACTGGTGACCTACGACCGCAAGATCAAGAAGGATGCTTTCTATTTCTATAAGGCCAATTGGAACACGACGGATAAGTTTGTCTACCTTGTCGGCAGGCGGGCTGTCGACCGTACGCAACCGGTGACCACCGTACAGGCCTTCAGCAACTGCGGCCCCGCCGAACTGTGGCTGAACGGGGAATCCTTGGGCAAGGCCGTCCCCGATGAGGTCAAGGTGCTGGAATGGACGAATGTACGCCTGCGCAAGGGCGAGAACCGGTTGGTGCTGAAAAACAAGTACGGCGAGGACCATTGCACGTGGTACCTGCGTGGTGCGGATTGAGTCCGGATTCCGGCTGTGCCGCGCTTTTCCGGTTCTTGCCGGAAAGGAAAAAACGGGAGGGAGACTGTTTTTAGGCGGTCTTCCTCTTGTTTTTCTGTCAGCTTTTTTGTTTTTTTGTGGCGGAAAAAACGAATGAAGCCTTTGATGCCCGATTATATGAAAAATAGGTTAGCACTGATGGTGGTCTTGCTTGCCGTGCTGTTGCCGGCCGGCGCGCAAAGCTATATGTTCAAGCACTTGGAGGTGAAGGACGGCCTGTCCAACAATCAGGTGAACGGCATATACAAGGATGCTGACGGCTTTATGTGGTTTGCCACGGCCTCCGGGTTGAACCGTTATGATGGCTACGACATCAAGGTCTATCGCAGCGAGCCGGGCGATTCCACCTCCTTGCCGGACAATTTCGTCGCTTCCGTTCAGGAAGACGAGGAAGGTTATCTGTGGATACAGACGGGGGCGGGATATGCCCGTTATAATCCTGCTACAGAGACTTTCGACTGCGATGTGTCCGCTTGGATGCAGAGAATCGGCATCGAGGGCAGTCCTTCCCTGATTTATATTGACTCCGACAAAACTTTCTGGGTCTATTTGGCCGATGCCGGGCAGCTCTATCGCTATGTACCGGGCGGAAAGGCCGCAACATTGGTTCCGATGGCCTTCGACCACCGCGGGGGCAGGACGCTGTCTTCTTTCTCAGAGTATGCCGGCCGGCTGCTGATGGCGGACGATACCGGCGTGTTATATTGCCTGGACAGACAGTCCCTGCAATTGCAATGGACAGAGGAGGGGTTTAAGAAATTGATAGGCGACGAACGGATGCCGTCGTTTACCTTGTATGCCGGACGCTCCGGACGGGTGTGGATCTACTGCGAACGGGGCATGGGGTGCTACAATCTCCGGCAAGGCTGTTGGGAGCAACTTCGCCGTGCCGATGACCCATTCGACGCCATACGGGCGGTGCTGGAAGACAAGGATGGACGCGTTTGGCTGGGGAAAGACCAGAAAGGCATTGAAGTCATTGACCGGGAAGGGCGTTCCACCTGCCTGTCCAACAATCCGGAGAATGTGCGTACCTTGTCCAACAATACGGTCAATGCTTTCTATGAGGACGAGGACGGCACTGTCTGGGTCGGGACCTATAAGAAAGGAGTTTCCTATTATAATGAGAGTACCTTCAAGTTTAGCCTGGCCGAGGTGGGCGATATCCATTGCATCGAAGACGGCGGTGACGGTACCGTCTGGCTGGGCACCAATGGCGAGGGGCTGATACGGCGCGACTTGCGTACCGGCAGTCAGACCCGGTATCGCCATGTTCCCGGTGACGGGCAATCCGTATCTGCCGATATTATTGTGTCATTGTTAAGAGACAGCCGGGGGCGGATTTGGGCCGGTACTTACTATGGTGGTTTGAACTGTTATGACGGCCACCGCTTCCTGCATTATCGCCGGACAGAGGGGACGGCCAATTCCCTGGCCAGTGATAATATATGGGCCTTGGCGGAAGACAAGGACGGGCATATCTGGATTGGGACATGGGGAGGCGGACTGCAATGCCTGGAGCCGCAGACACGGAAGTTTACCTCATATCATGTCGGCAATTCGGGACTGGCTTCCGACTGGGTCTCCAGCCTTTGCATGGGGCAGGGCGGGCAGTTATTTGTAGGCACCACGAGGGGAGTCTTTGTCATGGAGTTGTCCACCCGCGAGGTCAGCCGTTTGCGAAGTGAACGGTCCGGTGCTCCGCTTTTCGGCTCTGACCACGTCAATCAGGTGTATGAGGACAGTCACGCCCGACTGTGGGTCGCCACGATGGCAGGCCTGCGTGTCTATGACTCTGCACGGGATTCCCTGTATGAAGTGCCGTTGGATACAGATTTTCCTCGGTTGCCGGTGCAGGGCCTTGCCGAAGACGGGCAGGGTTATCTGTGGGCCAGTGTGGGAGGACGTCTGATTCGGATTTGGACGGAAGCGGATGTGGAAACGGGTAGTCTGCGCTTTGACTGCCGTACATACTCAGACCGGGACGGGCTACAGAGTTGTGACTTTAACCAGCGGTCGCTGAAGCTGCTGTATACGGGAGAAATTGTGGCGGGCGGGCTGTATGGCATCAATACGGTCCGACCGGGTAATATTAAGTATAACGGCGCAATGCCCAAGGTAATATTCACGGGACTACAATTGTTTAATGAAAAGGTGCGGGTAGGAGTGCCTGTGAATGGGCGGATTATCCTGAACGAGGCTCTGAACAAGACACGTGAGGTCGTGTTGAACTATCAGGAGAATGTGTTTACCGTCTTTCTGGCTTCGGACAATTATATTCTTCCGGAGAAAACACGTTATTATTATAAGCTGGAAGGTTTTAACACAGACTGGCTGTCCGACCGGGAGAACCTGCATCGGGTCACTTATACCAATCTGGCGCCGGGTACTTATCACTTGCGGGTAAAGGCGGCTAATAGCGACGGCTTTACCGGTGAGGACGAGGCCGTCTTGAAAATCGTGATCCGTCCGCCTTTCTGGCTGACTCCGTGGGCCTATCTGTTGTATGTTTTGGCGTTGGGAGGGGCTTTGTTGTTGGCCTACTACCGTGTGAAACTGTATGAACGAAACAAATATCGAATCCGTCAAATCGAGGAGGATGCGCGGCGTACCGATGAGCTCAATCAACTGAAATTCCGCTTCTTTACGAACGTCAGCCATGAGCTGCGCACACCGCTTACGTTGATAATATCTCCTTTGGAGAGCCTGATAAAGGAAGTGAAGGACGAGAAGATTGCGGAGAAGATGAGGCTGATGCACCGCAATGCGTTGCGCCTGTTGAATCTGGTGAATCAGTTGCTGGATTTCCGTAAGAACGAGATGGCCGGTTCACACCTGTCCCTCTCCGAAGGAGACATAGTGCCCTTTGTGCATAACATCTGCAACTCTTTCCTAATGCTGTCCGAGAAAAAGGACGTGCGCCTGACGTTTACTTCGGCTGTGGATAGCCTGAACATGGCTTTTGATGCGGACAAGATAGGCAAGGTGATGATGAACTTGCTGTCCAATGCATTCAAGTTTACGCCGGAAGGGGGTAAGGTGTCGGTATCATTGGAATGGGCTACAGATCGGGCTGATAGGTTGGAGATAAAAGTGGCTGATACGGGTATCGGAATCAGTGATGCCGACAAAGCGCATATCTTTGAACGTTTTTATCAGGCGGAACATACAGGGGACATCCCTCCTTCTACAGGTAGCGGTATCGGCCTCAGTCTGGTGCGCGATTTTGTGGCTCTGCACGGAGGGGAAGTACGTGTGGCAGACAACCCCGGCGGAGGTAGTCTTTTCATAGTGTCTATTCCCGTGAAGCATGTGGAGGCTCTTATTCCTCAATCTCCCGAATCAACTGCAGAGATGGCGGAAACTGCAACGGAGCAGGAGCCGGAGAATGCTTCTTCCTCTGTTCAACGCGGGAATAAGAAACCGCTTGTATTGGTCGTGGATGACAGCCGGGACTTCGTGGATTTTATGAAGGATACCTTAAATCTTTATTTCACGGTGCGTACAGCGTCTAACGGTCGGGAGGCACTGGAGGTGTTGGCTCAGTGCAAACCGGATTTGATACTGTGCGATTTGATGATGCCGGTCATGGACGGCAAGGAACTGTGCCGTCGGGTGAAGTCGGATAAGCAAACCGCAGGCATCCCCTTTGTTTTGCTTACAGCGCGGCAATCTGTGGAAATGAATGTAGAGGGCTTGACTATTGGTGCGGATGACTATGTGACTAAGCCATTCAATGTGGAAGTATTGGTGTTGCGCATGCGCAAGCTGATTGACTTAAGCCACAAGGATAAGGCACGCGGACATATCGATCCGGAACCCAGCGAGATAGTCATCACCTCTATGGACGAGAAACTGGTGGCTGACGCCATTGCATATGTGGAGAAGAACATGGCCCGAAGTGACTTGTCCGTGGAGGAACTGAGCCGTGAACTGGGCATGAGCCGGGCGCATCTCTATAAGAAAATGCTGCAGATTACGGGTAAGACGCCGATAGAGTTCATCCGCATCATACGCTTGAAGCGTGCGGCTCAGTTATTGCGTGAAAGTCAGCAAAATATTTCGGAAATAGCCTTTCAGGTGGGCTTCAATAACCCCAAGTATTTCAGTCGCTATTTCAAGGAAGAATTTGGCGTTTTGCCGTCTGTATATCAGGAAAAGGAGGGGAAATGACAAATGATGCCCCTAAAAAAGACATACGGCCTACTCTTGAAATCAAAAGGAGCCTATTCTTTAGACATAGGATAACCCGGTTTGGAGGGAAAAATGCCTACCTTTACACTCGGGTTTGAGGCCCGGTTTGATAAAGGGAATAAATACCAATTTAATTAATTAGCTATATGAATTTGAAAAGCACTTCAGTTTGTTTGTTTACCGGCTTGTTGCTGGCCGCCTGTTCGGGTACCGGCTGGCAGCAGACCGATAACGGAGTAGTTGTGACTGTCAACCAGGAACAACCGACGGATGTACGCAAAGTACGCGTAGAAGTAATGGGTGAAAAGCTGATGCACGTGTCGGCTACGCCCGAAAGAGATTTCTCCGAGGCGCAGAGCCTTATAGTGGTTCCTCCGACGCAGAAGACCGACTTTACGGTGGCCGAACAAGGAGATGACATTGTGGTGAAGACTTCGCAGGTCAGCGCTTTTGTCTCCAAGACCACAGGTCAGGTCCGTTTCTTGGATGCCCAAGGTAATCAGGTCTTGGCTGAGGACAGCCGTAATTTCCAGCCCATTGAAGTGGAAGGAACCAAAGCCTATACGGTTCAGCAGGTATTCCAGTCTGCCGGTAACGATGAGGGTTGGTACGGACTTGGCCAGCATCAGGCTGATGAATTCAACTACAAGGGCAAGAATGAGGAACTTTTCCAATATAATACAAAGGTGTCTGTCCCCTTCATCGTATCCACCAAGAATTATGGTGTGCTGTGGGATAGTTATTCCTTCTGTCGTTTTGGCGACCCGCGCGATTATGCGCAGTTGAACGATGTCTTCAAACTGTATGACAAAGACGGCAAAGAAGGAGCCTTAACCGGAACATACGTGCCCGGCGACAAGACAGTTCAGACGATTGTCCGCCGCGAAGATTCCATCTACTTTGAGCATCTGGTACGTGCAGACTTGTCGAAACGGAAGGAACGCGTAGTAAATCTGCCCGAAGGTTTCCCCTTCATGGGATCGCAAGTGACGTATGAAGGCGAAATCGAACCCTCCGAGAGCGGCCTCTTCCGCTTCATCCTCTATTATGCAGGTTATACGAAAGTCTATATCAATAACGAGCTGGTAGTGCCCGAACGCTGGCGCACGGCTTGGAACCCCAACAGTTACAAGTTTGCCGTCAACTTGGAAGCCGGCAAGCGCGTGCCTGTCAAAATTGAGTGGAAGCCCGATGGCGGTGTTTCTTACTGCGGTCTGCGCGTGCTGACGCCTGTGTCCGACGAACAACAGCAGAAGATGTCCTGGTGGGGCGAGATGCAGAACGAGATTGACTACTACTTTGTCTACGGTGAAGACATGGACGATGTAGTCAGCGGTTACCGCACGCTGACCGGCAAGGCCCAAGTGATGCCCAAGTGGGCGATGGGTTACTGGCAGAGCCGCGAGAAGTATAACACACAGGATGAAGTACTCTCCACTCTGAAGGAATTCCGCGAGCGTCAGATTCCTATCGACAATATCGTTATTGACTGGCTGCACTGGCCGCAGGATTCATGGGGATGCCATGAGTTCGACCCGGCACGTTTCCCCAATCCCAAGCAAATGGTGGACAGTATTCACGACATGAACGGCCGTCTGATGGTATCCGTATGGCCCAAGTTCTATACGACTACTGAGCACTTCAAGGAATTTGCCGACAAAGGCTGGATGTACATGCAGTCCGTTGAGGATAGCCTCCACGACTGGGTAGGCCCTGGCTACACTTACGGCTTCTATGACGCTTACCAGCCCGAAGCCCGCAAGCTCTTCTGGAAGCAGATGGAGGAACACTACTATCCGCTGGGCGTGGATGCATGGTGGATGGATGCCAGCGAACCGAACGTGCGCGACTGCACCGACATGCAATACCGCAAAGACCTCTGCGGACCGACTTACCTGGGTCCGTCTGCCCAATTCTTCAACGCTTACGCCCTGATGAACGCCGAGGCTATCTATGACGGACAGCGCGGCGTGGAGCCCGACAAGCGCGTATTCCTGCTGACCCGTTCCGGTTTCGCAGGCCTGCAACGCTACTCCACCGCTACGTGGAGCGGTGACATCGCCACCCGTTGGGAGGACATGAAAGCCCAGATTTCTGCCGGCCTGAACTTCGCTGTCAGCGGCATTCCTTACTGGACGATGGACATCGGCGGCTTCTGTGTGGAGAACCGCTATGTAGCCGGCCAGCAAGAGTTCAACAAGACGGGCCGCGAGAATGCCGACTATAAGGAATGGCGTGAGCTGAACACCCGTTGGTACCAGTTTGGCGCGTTCTGCCCCTTGTTCCGTGCACATGGCCAGTATCCTTACCGCGAAGTGTGGAACATCGCCCCGAAAGGACATCCCTGCTACAACTCCATCGTCTACTACACGAAGCTGCGCTACAACATGATGCCCTACATCTACTCGATGGCCGGCATGACCCACTTCCAGGACTACACCATCATGCGTCCGCTGGTGATGGACTTCACCGCCGACCAACAAGTGTACAATGTCGGCGACCAATACATGTTCGGTCCCGCCCTGATGGTGGCTCCCGTCTACGAGTACGGTGCCCGCAAGCGTGATATGTACTTCCCCGCAGGTTGTGGCTGGTATGACTTCTACACCGGCAAGCACATCGACGGCGGCCAGCAGTTGACCGTGGATGCTCCCTATGAGCGTATCCCGCTCTATGTACGCGAAGGCGCTATCATCCCTTACGGCCCGGATATGCAGTACAGCGACGAGAAGCCGGCTGAGGTCATCAATCTCTACGTCTACACCGGACAAGACGGAACATTCACCCTCTACGAGGACGAAGGCACCAACTACAACTACGAGAAGGGACAGTATGCCATGATACCTTTCACTTACAACGAGGCTGAAGGCACACTGACCATTGGCGACCGCGAGGGTGAATTCCCCGGCATGTTGAAGGAACGTACCTTCAACGTGGTGAAGGTCGGCAAGGACAAGGCGCAGCCTTTCAATCTGAATGCAAAGGGACAAGTCGTTAAGTATGACGGCAAGGCCCAGACCGTGAAACTTTAATAACTTACATTGATAGAACAGAAGGCGCGGATTGCGCGGATTCCACGGATAGACAATTTAATCTGCGTAGGTCCGCGAAATCCGCGCCTGTTTTTTATATTTCAGAACCATGAATCGAATTCAATCCCTTTCCCTTTCCTGTCTGCTGTTGGCTGGGATGGCTGCTTGCACTCCGTCGGCAGCCGACAAGGCGGCCAATACGCGCAGTCAGGACTTCACTGCCGACTGGACTTTCCGCCTGGCGGACGACACGGCAGCCGCACAGCCTGCCTACGATGACTCCGGCTGGCGACGCTTGAACCTGCCCCACGATTGGGCCATCGAGGGCGACTTCAGCCAGGATAACCCCTCCGGCACGGGCGGCGGCGCCCTGCCCGGCGGCATCGGCTGGTACCGCAAGACCTTCACCGTGGACAAGGCCGACGAGGGCAAATGCTTCTGCATCGACTTTGACGGCGTGTACATGAACTCCACCGTCTACATCAACGGGCACAAACTGGGCACACGTCCCTACGGCTACATCTCTTTCCGCTACGACCTGACGCCCTACCTCAATTGGGGCGGCGAGAACGTCGTGGCCGTCCGCGTGGACAATGCTGAGCAGCCCAACTCCCGCTGGTATTCCGGCTGCGGCATCTACCGTAACGTATGGCTTACCAAGCTCAATCCCGTGCACGTGGCTCAATGGGGCACGTATGTCACGGCGGAGGATGTCTCCGAAGAAGGTGCCCGCCTGACCGTCCGCACCACGGTGGAGAACACGCAGGAAGCCGACGTCCCCTTGGAACTTCGCACCGAGCTGGTGGATGCCCAAGGCAAGACCGTCATCACCCTTGACCCCACAACCGTGACTGCCAAGGCCGACACCCTGACCGAGACCCTGCAACAAGCGGAGGTCCCCTCGCCCGAACTGTGGAGCGTGGACCGCCCCTACCTCTATGACGTGAAGACCACCCTGTTGGCCGACGGCCAAGTGGTGGACACGTATGTAACCCCGTTCGGCTTCCGCTCCTTTAGCTTCGACGCGCAGAAGGGCTTCTTCCTGAACGGAAAGCCCATGAAGATCAACGGCGTCTGTATGCACCACGACCTGGGCTGCCTGGGCGCCGCCGTCAATGTCCGTGCCATGGAGCGCCAGTTGGAAATCCTGAAGGAGATGGGTGTCAACGGCGTACGTTGCTCACACAATCCGCCCGCCCCGGAGTTGCTGGACCTCTGCGACCGCATGGGCTTCATCGTGATGGACGAGACCTTTGACATGTGGCGCAAGAAGAAGACCGCGCACGACTATTCCCGCTACTTCAACGAGTGGCACGAACGCGACCTGACCGACCTCGTCCGCCGCGACCGCAACCATCCCTCCATCTTCATCTGGAGCATCGGCAACGAGGTGCTGGAGCAGTGGAGCGACGCCAAGGCCGATACCCTCAGCCTGGCTGAGGCCAACCTCATCCTGAACTTCGGCCACAGCGCCGACATGCTGGCCAAGGAAGGCGGCGAACTGTCCGTCAACTCCCTGCAGACAAAGAAGCTGGCCGACATGACCCGTGCCCTCGACCCCACGCGCCCCGTTACCGCCGGGTGTAACGAGCCGAATCCCGGCAACCACTTGTTCCGCTCGGGCGCGCTGGACATCATCGGCTTCAACTACCACGACGACTGGTTTGCCGGCGTGCCGCAGAACTTCCCCGGCAAGCCCTTCATCATCACGGAGAGCATTTCCGCCCTGATGACCCGCGGCTACTACCGGATGCCCAGCGACTCGATGTATATCTGGCCTTCCCGTTGGGACATACCCTTCTATGACGAATCCTTCTCGTGTTCGTCCTACGACAACTGCCACGTGCCTTGGGGCAATACCCACGAAGGTACCCTGCGCCACGTGAAGAACAACGACTTCATCGCCGGACAGTACATATGGACCGGATTCGACTACATCGGCGAGCCCACTCCCTACGGCTGGCCCGCACGCAGTTCCTACTTCGGCATCGTCGACCTGGCCGGATTCCCCAAGGACATTTATTATATGTATCAGAGCGAGTGGCGACCCGACAAGACCGTCCTCCACCTCTTCCCTCATTGGAACTGGAAGGAAGGGCAGAAGATTGACCTCTGGGCCTACTACAACAACGCCGACGAGGTGGAACTCTTCGTCAACGGACAGTCCCAGGGCGTGCGCAGCAAGGGTAAGGACGACTTCCACGTCAGCTGGCGCGTCGCTTATCAACCCGGCACGGTGAAGGCCGTTTCGCGCAAGGATGGACAAGTGGTGGCCGAACAGGAAATCCACACCGCCGGCCAGCCCGCCCAAATCCGCCTGACGCCCGACCGCGCGTCCATCCACGCCGATGGCCGTGACCTGAGCTTCGTCACGGTGGAAATCCTCGACAAGGACGGCAACCTCTGTCCGTGGGCGGAGAACGACGTGACCTTCGACGTGCAGGGCGCGGGCTTCATTGCCGGCGTGGACAACGGCAGCCCCATCTCCATGGAACGCTTCAAGGCCAACCACCGCAAGGCGTTCTACGGCAAGTGCCTCGTGGTGATACAGAACAATGGCGAGGACGGCTCCATCAGCCTGAAGGCCACGGCCGACGGGCTGCAAGAGGCCGATGTCACCCTGGAGGCGCGTTGAGTCCACCCTGGACTAACAGTTAGTCTAGGCTGGACTAATCGTTAGTCTAGGCTGGACAAGGGGCACGTCCACCCTGGACATGTTACCTGTCCAACAGTTAATGAGTATTAATGAAAAGTTGTAATTGTAATAAAGTGTTAATATATGAAGCATAACAAACTCTTTACTGCCTTTGCCTGTGCCGTTCTCATGGCAGCAGGCAGCCTGTCAGCCCAGACGCCGGTGTATCTGGATGACACGAAACCCATCGAAGAGCGGGTGCAGGATGCCCTCAGCCGCATGACGCTGGAAGAGAAAGTGGCTCTGTGCCATGCCTACGGCAAATTCGCCAGCTCCGGCGTGCCCCGTCTCGGCATCCCCGAACTGTGGTGGAGCGACGGCCCCCACGGCGTGCGTGCCGAGATCAACTGGAACGACTGGGGCTATGCCAACCAGACCAACGACAGCATCACGGCCTTTCCCGCCCTGACCTGCCTGGCCGCTACGTGGAACCCCGAAATGTCCGCCAAGTACGGCAAGGCCATCGGCGAGGAAGCCGTCTACCGCGAGAAGGACGTGTTGCTGGGCCCCGGCGTCAACATCTACCGTACGCCGCTCAACGGCCGCAACTTTGAGTATATGGGCGAAGACCCCTACCTGGCCAGCGTGATGTGCGTGCCCTACATCCGGGAGGTGCAGAAGAACGGCGTGGCCGTCAGTGTGAAGCACTATGCCCTGAACAACCAGGAACTGTGGCGCGGACACATCGACGTGCAGGCCAGCGACCGTGCCTTGTATGAACTCTACCTGCCCGCCTTCAAGGCCGCCGTGCAAGAGGGGGGCGCGTGGACCATCATGGGCGCTTACAACAAGTTCCGCGGCCAGCACTGCTGCCACCACGAACTGCTGCTCAAGAAGATTCTGAAGGGCGACTGGGGCTTTGACGGTGTGGTCGTTACCGACTGGGGCGGCGCGCACGACACCTACGAGGCTGCCGTCAACGGACTGGACGTCGAGATGGGCTCGTACACCAACGGCCTGACCTCCGAAAGTGCCTTCGGCTACAACGACTATTACATGGCCGACGCCTACCTGAACATGCTGAAAGAGGGCAAGGTGCCCATGTCCACCGTCGACGACAAGGCCACGCGCATCCTGCGCCTCATCTTCCGCACGGCCATGAACAAGCAGAAGCCCTACGGCTCTGTCTGCACGGACGAGCACTATGCCGCCGCTCGTGAGATTGGTGACGAAGGCATCGTCCTGCTGAAGAACGCACCCGTGGCGAAGAAGGGTGATCCCCTGCTGCCCATAGACGCCTCCCGGTACGAGCGCATCCTCGTGGTGGGCGACAACGCCGTGCGCCTGCTGAACCAGGGCGGCGGCTCGTCCGAGCTGAAGGTGAAGGACATGGTGTCCCCGCTGGACGGCCTGCGCGAGTTGTATGGCGACAAGGTGCAGTATGCCCAGGGCTATGCCGCCGGTCGCCCGATGTATGGCCGTGCCGACGAGATTCCCCAAAACGTGGTGGACTCCCTGCGTACCGAGGCCGTGGCCAAGGCCAAGGAAGCCGACCTGGTCATCGTGGTGGGTGGCCTGAACAAGAACCACTTCCAGGACTGTGAGGGCGGTGACCGTCTGGAGTATGGCCTGCCCTTCGGCCAGGACGAACTGATAGAGGAGATTCAGGCCGTCAACCCCAACCTGGTGCTGGTGCTCCTCACCGGCAATGCCGTGGAGATGCCTTGGGTGGACCGCGTGCCCGCCATCGTGCAGGGTTGGTACCTCGGCTCGATGGGTGGACGCTCCCTGGCTGACATCCTGAGCGGGGCCGTCTGCCCCAGCGGCAAGCTGCCCTTCTCCTTCCCCGCGAAGCTGACGGACTGTGCCGCCCATGCCTTCGATGAGCTGGCCTATCCCGGCGACAGCATCACGGAGGAATATAAGGAGGATATCCTCGTGGGCTACCGCTGGCACGACACCAAGAAGATTCCCGCCCTCTTCCCCTTCGGCCACGGCCTGAGCTACACCACCTTCGAGTATGGCAAGCCTGTCCTCTCCGCCCGGAAGATGGAGGCCGACGGCACGCTGACCCTCACCGTGTCCGTGAAGAACACCGGCACCGTGGCCGGCAAGGAGATTGTCCAGCTCTACGTGGGCGACGAGAAGTGCAGCGTGCTACGTCCGCAGAAGGAGCTGAAGCACTTCGACAAGGTCCTGCTCCGGCCGGGTGAGGAGAAGACCGTCACCTTCACCCTCACGCCCGAAGACCTGCAGTTCTATGACGACAAGGCCGGGCAGTGGACAGCCGAGCCGGGCAAGTTCAAGCTCTACGTCGGCGCATCGTCCACGGACATCCGCGGCACGGCGACCTTCGAGCTGCTGTAAGATAGTATGGGGCAGGGGCGGTCCTTGGGGTCGCCCTTGCTTTGTTTGTTATATAGATATATATATCCCTTATGAAATCCCTGATAACCCTTCTTTGGGCGGTGCTCCCGCTCACTCTGACGGCCGCTGCGGTGCCGGCCGACACCTGCAACCACCGCCTGTGGTACACCGCCCCTGCCTCCATCTGGGAGGAGACCCTCCCCCTGGGCAATGGACGCCTGGGCATGATGCCCGACGGGGGTATCGACCGCGAGCACATTGTCCTCAATGAAATATCCCTGTGGAGCGGCTCGGAGTCCGACTACCGCAACCCCGATGCCTCCAAGAGCCTCCCCGCCATCCGACAACTGCTCTTCGAGGGCAAGAACCTGGAGGCCCAGGAGCTGATGTACCGCAGCTTCGTCCCCAAGAAGCAGGAGACCGACGGACGCTACGGCTCCTACCAGGTGTTGGGCGACCTGGACATTGACTTCACCTATGCGGGCGGCGAGCCGACGGACTATGTCCGCTCCCTCTCCCTGCGCGACGGTGTGGCCCATACCTCCTTCACCCGGGGCGGCGTGCGCTACGGGCGTACCTACTTCGTCTCGCGCGACCGTGACGTGATGCTGGTCCGCCTGACCGCCGGAAGGTCGGGCGCCCTGTCCTTCACCGCCCGCCTGAGCCGTGCCGAGAATGCCACGCTCACCGTGGAAGGGGATGTGCTGTGGATGAATGGCCAACTCCCCAGCGGCAATCCCGACCGGGAGGGCATGAAGTACCGCGTGGGTATGCGCCTGCTGTCCAAGGGTGGAGACATGCGCATTTCCCCGGAGGGGGGCATTACCCTGAAGGATGGCCGGGAAGCCTGGCTGGTCCTGTCCGCCGCGACCTCCTTTGCGGCAGCGGGCACGGACTTCCCCGGCGAGCGCTATGCAGCGGTGTGCGACAGCCTGCTGAATGCCATGGATGACGTGTCCGGGCTGGAGCAGGCGCACATCGCCGCCCACCGCGACCTCTACGACCGCGTCTCCCTCACCTTGCCCGCCTCGCCGGACGATGCCCTGCCCACGGGCGAACGCCTCCTGCGCTTTACGGAGCATCCCGCTCCCGGCCTGGCCGCCCTGTATTACAACTACGGCCGCTACCTCCTCATCAGCAGCACGCGCCCCGGCTCCCTGCCCCCCAACCTGCAGGGCCTTTGGGCCAACGGCACGCTCACCCCGTGGAACGGCGACTACCACACCAACATCAATATCCAGATGAACCACTGGCCCCTGGAGCAGGCCGGCCTCTCCGAGCTCTACCAGCCCCTGACCGCGCTGATGGAACGCCTCATCCCCTCGGGTGAGGAGACCGCCCGCGCCTTCTACGGCAAGGATGCCCAAGGCTGGGTGCTCCATATGATGACCAATGTCTGGAACTATACCGCCCCCGGCGAGCACCCCTCGTGGGGAGCCACCAACACGGGCGGGGCATGGCTCTGTGCCCACCTGTGGGAGCACTGGCAGTATTCGCAGGACCGTGCCTACCTGGAGCGCATCTATCCCATCCTGCGGGGTGCAGCTCTGTTCTTCGCTTCCACCACTGTGCGCGAGCCCCGTCACGGCTGGCTGGTCACGGCACCCACCTCGTCGCCGGAGAATGCCTTCTACCTGCCGGGCGACACCCTGCACCCCGTCAGCATCTGCATGGGCCCCACGATGGATGTGCAACTGCTGACCGAACTCTATACCAACGTCATCGCCGCCGCCCGCACGCTGGGCCGTGACGCCGACCTCGTGGCCCGCCTGGAGGCCGACCTGAAGCAGTTCCCCCCGATGCAGGTCAGTCGGGAGGGCTACCTGCAGGAGTGGCTGGAGGACTACCGCGAGGTGGATGTGCATCACCGCCACGTCTCCCACCTCTACGGCCTGCATCCCGCCAACCTCATCTCGCCCCTCCGCACCCCCGACCTGGCCGAGGCCTGCCGCGTCACCCTCAACCGCCGCGGCGATGAGGCCACCGGCTGGAGCCGGGCGTGGAAGATGAACTTCTGGGCACGGCTGGGCGACGGCAACCGCGCCTGGAAGCTGTTCCGCAGCCTCCTCCAACCCGCCGTGGACCCCAAGACCGGCGCACACGGCAGCGGCACCTTCCCCAACCTGTTCTGCGCCCATCCGCCTTTCCAGATTGACGGCAACTACGGCGGCACGGCCGGCGTCGGCGAGATGCTCCTGCAGAGCCACGAGGGCTTCATCCACCTCCTGCCCGCCTTGCCGGACAGCTGGGGTGAGGGCAGCTTCCGCGGGATGCGCGTGCGCGGCGGCGCCTCGGTCGACCTGGACTGGCAGGACGGACATGCCACCCGCGCCACAGTCCGCGCCCTCCGTCCGGGCACCTTCCGGCTGCGGATGCCCGCCCATGCCACCCGGGCCACCATCCTCAGAGGCGGCCATACGGTGACCTCCGACGGGCCGATGCTGACCCTGGAGCTGTCCGAAGGCGAGGCCGCCGAACTCCACTTCATATACTGATGAATACAACACGCCCCCGTGTTTCCAAGCAAACACGGTGGCGTGTTCCCAGGCTAGCGCGGTGGTGCGCACTTATGCCCGCGCAGGGGTGCGCACTTATGCCTGCGCAGGGGTGCGCTCTTATGCCCGTGCGGTGGTGCACGCTTATGCCCGCGCGGTGGTGCACGCTTATGCTCGTGCGGATGCCTGTATTTATTCCTGTAAATCCCCCGCTCCTTGGCGCACGATGACCGGCTCGTCGCCCGTGCAGTCCACCACTGTCGAGCCGTCCAGTCCGCCGATGCCTCCGTCTATCACCAGGTCCACCAGGTCGCCGTAGCGCTCGTCGATGAGTTCCGGGTCGGTGGTATATTCCGGGTCGTCGTCCTCGTCGTGGGGCAGGGTGGTGGTCATGATGGGGGCGTCCAGCAGGCGGGCTATCTCGCGTATGATGGGGTTGTCCGGCATACGGATGCCTACTTCCTTGCGGTTGCGGAAGATCTTGGGCAGGCGGGTCGTGCCGTTCAGGATGAAGGTGAAGGGGCCTGGCAGGTTGCGCTTCATCAGCTTGAAGGTCGCGTTGTCCACCTTGGCATACTCGCTGATGGCGGCCAGGTCGTAGCAGATGATGGAGAGGTTGTTTTTCTTCGGGTCGATGCCCTTGAGGCGGCAGATGCGTTCGATGGCGCGCTCCTTCAGTCCGTGGCAGCCGATGGCGTAGCGCCCGTCGGTGGGGTAGATGAGGAGTCCTCCGTCGTTCAGCAGGTCGATGACGCGTTGCAGGTCGGCGGGGCTGTTGTTCTTGTTGTAGAGTTTCAGTAGCATGGATGGGGAGGTATTAAGCGTCCTTTATAGCTTGATTGGCAGAAGACAGGAGGAAGGGTTCCGTTACCGTCTTATCCAATTCTCTATCTGTATTCCCGGTATTCGGCTCAAGTGTTTGACGTTCTCGGTTACCAGCGTGAGGTGGTATTGCAGGGCTGTGCAGCCTATCAGCAGGTCGAAGTCGTCAATTAGTAGTCCTTGTTTCCTAAGCAGGCTTTTGGTGTCGCCGAATTTCTCGAAGGACGGCTGTATGGGTAATATCGTGAAATAGTCTTCGATGAAGTGTACGCCTTGCATTTTCTTTTCTTTCTGGCCGCTGTTGGAAGCGCCATAATAGAGCTCAGCCAAGGTTATTTCGGAGATGAAGCAGTTCTTTCTGCCGCATCTCTCCAGTAGCCCGGCTATGTCGTACAAGTCTTTCAGCAGATAGATGCAGATATTGGTGTCTAAAAGGTATTGTTTCATAACTCTGCGATGTGGCGGGTTGTTTCCTGTGTCCGTGCTTCCCTGATTTGCGCAATCTCTTCTTCGGCGGTCAGCCCGTCATCTTTCCACGCCCCGGCTATCTGCTGGAGCAGCTTCTTGTCACTTTCCTGGGAGGTGTCCTTGAATGTGAGCGAGGACGCCAACAATTCTATCAGCCGCCGTTTGGTCTCGTTTCCTAGGTCTATCAGGCTGTTGTAGAATATCTCTTCTGCTCTGAGGTTTAGTGTATTCATATGAATGTTATTTAGGGTTTCCAATGGCAAAGGTAGGAAACTTTTCGGGTATATCCGCTTGTCCGGCTGTTTTTTATCCCTCCTTCCTCATCTCCTTCTCCAGCTTCTTGATCTTTGTCCATGCCTCCCGGAACTTCGGGCAGAGGGTCACCGCCTTCTCATAGTTGCGCATCGCCGCGTCCTTCATCCCCACGCGGAGGCATTCGTCGCCCATCTGTATATACTCGCGGGCATACTTCACCAGGCTCTTCTCTTTCTCCACGGCCTCCTGGCGCAGGCGCATGTTGTCCTCGCGCAGGCGGTTGATGATGCCGAGCTTGCGGCGGATGAGGCGTTGGGCGGCGGGCCGCTCGATGTCGTAGCGCGAGTGGATGGCGCGGAAGAACTCCGCCAGGAAGGTGTCGAAGTCCCCCTTGTCGAAGGCACGTGCCGCTGCGGCATAGCGGATGTCCGCCTCCGCCTCCTTCAGGGCACGGTCGATGGCCTGCGGATTGTTGAAGCGGCGGGCGAACTGCGCAATCTCCGGCCGCACGAAGACGTCGTTCCGCCGGATGGGCTGCCGCAGTTGCAGGCCCTCCAGCGAGGTGCAGCGGCTCAGCGCCACGTAGGTCTGTCCGCCGGCGAAGGCACCGCCCGTCAGGTCCACCACGGCGCGGCTGAAGGTCAGTCCCTGGCTCTTGTGGATGGTGATGGCCCACGCCAGCCGCACGGGGAACTGGGTAAACGTGCCCAGCACCTCCTCCTCGATCTCCTTCTTCTCCTCATTGTATTTATAGCGGATGTTGCGCCACGACTCCGGGCGGACGTCGCACTCGTGACCGTCGTCGGTGATGATGTAGAGCGCGTCCTCGCCCTCGTCGAAACCGCTGACCACGCCGATGGTGCCGTTCACCCAGCGGCGTTCCGGGTCGTTCTTGACGAAGATGACCTGTGCGCCGGGCTTCAGTTCGAGGTCGAGCGTGGTGGGCAGGCTGCTTTCGGGGAAGTCGCCCGTCACCTTGCCCTTGAAGACCACCGGCTCGCCCGGCAGTTCGTCCAGCTTGCGCTCGTTGATGTAGTCCACCGTGTTGCGCCGCGTGGCCAGGGTGATGTACATGTCTGCCTCCGAGTCTTCTATTTGCGTGCCACAGCGGGCGTTGAGCGTCCGCAGGTCGGTGTCGCTCAGGGTGGCGTTGCGGATGTGGTCCAGCACGCTGACGAAGGCCGGGTCGCTCTGTCGGTACACCTTCTGAAGCTCGATGGACACGAGGTCAATCTGGCTGAACACCCGTGCCGAGAAGAAGAACGGGCTGGGGTAGAAGCGGTTCAGGATTTCCTGCTCATCACCCTTCACCACCGGCTCCAGCTGGTAGACGTCGCCCACCAGCAGCAGCTGCTTGCCGCCGAAGGGCTGGCGCAGGTTGTGCGAATAGACGCGCAGGATGCGGTCCACGGCGTCGATGAGGTCCGCCCGCACCATCGAAATCTCGTCGATGATGACCAGTTCCAGCTCCTCCAGCAGCTTGCGGTGCTGCTTGGTGTAGCGCAGGAACTGGTGGATGCGTCCGCGTTGCAGGCTCAGGTTGGGGTCGTCCGGCAGCAGCGGGTGGAAGGGCAGGCGGAAGAAGCTGTGCAGCGTGCTGCCTCCGGCGTTGATGGCGGCGATGCCCGTGGGAGCCAGGACCACGTGCTTCTTCTTCACATTGTCGCAGATGTAGCGCAGGAAGGTCGATTTGCCCGTGCCAGCCTTGCCCGTCAGGAAGAGCGACTGGCGGGTGTACTTGATGAGCTCCAGCGCCTGGCGGAACTCACGGTTGGAGGTATCGGGCTGGAAGGAGGTCATACGAGGCCGAAGTGTTGCAGGGCCTTGGCGATGCCGTCTTGGTCCACCGTGTCCGTCACATAGTCTGCCTCGGCCTTTACCGTCTCGTTGGCATTGCCCATGGCGACGCCGATGCCCGCATGGCGCAGCATGGGGATGTCGTTGCCCCCGTCGCCTATGGCCATCGTGTCCGTCACGTCGATGCCGAAGTGGCGGCACATCAGGTCGATGCCCAACTGCTTGTTGCAGCCCAGGGCCGAGACGTCCACGAAGGCGGGGTGCCAGCGGCCAATCTCGCAGTTGAGCAGCAGCGGCCGGATTTCCCGTTCCTGCTCCTCGTCGAAGAAGGGGGACAACTGGCAGACGTCCGGGATGAGGCGCAGGGCCTCGGCCGGGGTCACGCCGGGCACTTCCTTGGCGTGCAGGTATTCCACGAACACCCGGCGCAGGGTCTCGCTGGGGTAGCAGGCGCAGATGTGGTGCTCGTCCACCACGGTGCAGGTGATGCGGTGCGCCTCGCAGTAGTCCAGGATGGCCTTCACCTCCGGGGCGGGAATCACCTGTTTGTGGAGCACCTCGTCGCCCACGTAGCAGTAGCCGCCGTTCATCGTGACGTAGCCGTCTATCAGCCCGCGCTCTTGCAGGTCGCCCAGGTTGTTGATGAAGCCCGGCGCACGGCCCGTGGCGATGAACATCCGGACGCCCCGTGCGTGGGCGGCGGCGATGGCCTCGATGGTGGAGGCGGGAATCTCGTGCGTCTCGAAGCTGACCAACGTGCCGTCTATGTCAAAGAATATCGCTTTTGTCATATCTTATGTAGTTAAGTCTGAGGGGTTGAGGTTGCTTTGCAAATGGTTGAATTATAAAGGATTGTTTCGCAGTACTTGCGAGCGTGTTCCGCGGTACCGCCGAGTATGTTCCACGGTACCGCCGAGTACGCTCCGTGGTACCGCCGACCGCGCTCCGTGCATCCACGGAGCAAAACCGCTGATGGCGGGCACGGTTTCCGCCTGCAAAAGTAAGAAAATCGGAGGAATTTCCGTACTTTTGCCACCGTTATTGACAGAAGTTAATGCTACTAATCGCAATGAGATACCGGATATATCTGCTCCTCCTGTTTATATGTGCCGCCTGCCGGCCCGGAACGGACGACCTCGACCTGGTGCGCCGTGCCGATGCCCTTTGGCAGACCGATATGGATAGTGCCGCCACCCTGCTTGCCCGGGTGGAGCGGCCCGAACTGTTGCCCCGCCGGGGCCTGCTGCACTATGGCTGGCTGACAGCCTATAACCATTATGGAGACTATGCGTCCCTGTCCGAGGATTCGCTCGTTCTCCCTGCCTTTGACTACTTTACGGCACAAGGCGACACCGCCCGTCTGCTGACCTCCTATCTGTTGAAAGCCGCCTACCTGCACACCCACGACCACCACGACGAGGAACAGGCCGTGCTGGACAGCGGCAGCGTCCGCGCCTTGGCGATGGGCGACCGCCGCCGGGCTGGTGATTTCCTGGCGGAGAAGGGCGAGTGTTACGTCTATGCCTACAAGGATTACCGCCGTGCCGCCGATGCTTACCGTCGTGCGTTGTCCCTGCGCGAGACGGCCGACACTCATTTCTCGTTGGGCATCACGTTGGGATTGCTGAAGGAAGATTCTGCCACGTGGCATACGAATCGCAGCGTGGAGCTGGCCCTGCAGCGTGGCGATACCGTCCGCGCCGTTCACTACCTGCGCAACCATGCTCAGGTGATGGTCTACGTCTCGCCTGATTATCGCGAGGCCATCCGCTTGTTTCACCGCGTGCTGGCCCTCACGGCCCGTCCCGAAGAGTTGGGCATTACTTACGCCACGATGGGCGAATGTTTCCTCAAACAGCATCGGTTGGATTCCGCCCAATACTACCTGGACAAGGGGTGGGAGTGTTACCGCAGCTGGGGACGCAAGTTCGTCACGTCCGAAAATCAGTTGGGCTATTTGCAAGGCCTGCTGGACTACACCCGCACGGGCACTTTCGACTATCTCGACCTGATGCGCTACAACGACTCGGTGGGCAATGCCCTTTATGCCTATCGCAGTGCTGTCCGCCAGAAAGACCGCACCCGCGGCGACCTGTCCGAGGCCAACCTGCGTCTCCAGGTGGACCGCCAGCGGATGCAGCTCTGGTTGCTGGGCGCGTTGCTGCTGCTCTTGCTGGCCGGAGGAGGGGGCGTCTGGTATTTCCGCAGCCGTCGCAACCGTCTGATTGAGGCCGAAGAGCGCATCGAGACCCTCGACCGCCTCCTGGCCGAAGCCACTGCCGTCGCGCCGTCCGCCTCTGCCGTGTCCGAGGGGAACGACCGTCTGTTTCGCCGTATCCTCCTGCAACAGTTGGGGCTGATACGCCTCGTGGCCGGACAACCCACAGCGCAGAATCAGGAACTGCTGCGCCGTGTCTCCACCTTGCCGCATCCCAACGAGGCAGTGGAAGGTCTGCTGGTGTGGGACGACCTCTATCCCGTCATCGACCGCGTGTACGACGGTTTCTATGCCCGTCTGCACAACCGTTTCGGCTCCCTGCTGACGGACAAGGAGGAGCAACTCTGCTGCCTGCTCCGCGCCGACTTCACGACCAAGGAAATCAGCGTGCTCACCGGACAGAGCATCCCCACCATCTACCAGCGCAAGACCACCATCCGCAAGAAGCTGGGGATGGATGAGAAGGGGGATATCGTGGCGTTCGTGCAGGAATAATTTTTTAGACGCGGATTGTGCGGATGATGCGGATTGATCAATGAGCCAATAAAAAGATCCGCTCAATCCGCACAATCCGCGTCTAAAGAATCGTCTTTGAGGCAAGATATAGTCTCCACAACACGCAATATAAATCAAAAAGCTCTTACTGCGTTGATTGTCAGCGTTTCCATAGCTCCTTATATAGACTTTTTAGTTCCCGATATAGAGCGTTTGAGGCTCGTTCTCCCCGTAACTTCGCGGCAGAAAATCAAACTGAAAAGCTATGGATATGAAACGAATCTTCTGCCTCTTGGCAACCCTTTTCCTCCTGACAGGAGCCTTTGCCCAGTCCGTCCTCACGGGTCGGATTGTGGATGAGAATCAACACCCTTTTCCCTATGCCAATGTCGTTTGGCTGTCCTTGCCCGACTCCGCCTTTGTGACGGGTGCGGTCAGCGACGAGGACGGACGCTTCTCCTTGAAAGCCGCCGGCGGACCGGCCCTCTTGCGCGTGTCCTCCATCGGCTATGCCACCCTATATAAAAAGGTGGAGCACCCGAATGTCGGCACCCTGCAACTCAGCCCCGACGCACAGCTGTTGGGCGAGGTGGTGGTGAAAGCCGACCTGCCCAAGGTGCGGCTGAAGGGCGATGCACAAGTGACCACCGTGCAGGGCAGCATCCTGGAGAAAGCGGGTACGGGCAACGACCTGTTGAACAAACTGCCCGGCGTGTCGGCCGATGACGGCGCGGTCAATGTCTTCGGCTCGGGCGCAGCGGAAATCTACATCAACGGCCGCAAGATGCGCGACGCCTCCGAACTGGACCAGCTGGAGAGCGACAACATCCGGCGCGTGGAGGTGGTGCGCAATCCCGGCGCACGGTACGATGCCACGGTGAAAGCCGTGGTGCGCATCTACACCAAGCGGCCACAAGGCGAAGGCTTCGGCGTGAACAACCGCTTCCTCACCCGCTACCAATACGGCTGGAGCGTGCTCGACCAGTTCAACTTCAACTACCGCAAGGGCGGCTTCGACCTCGGCGGGATGCTCTATGGCTCGGACCTGCGGAGTGAGGACAACAAGACGCTGACCACCGAGACTTTCCTTGACAAGACGTGGCGGCAGGTGGGCGACATCCACGCAGAGGGACACAGCAAAAACCTGTCCGCGATGCTCTCGATGAACTACCGGTTCGGCGACCGCCATTCCATCGGTGCCCGCTATGACTTCGACCGCACGCCGGAGGACCGGTTCGACATCGATCCCATGGCCTCGGTGGTCTATCAGGACCGGACGCTCTACGAGGAAAACACCAGCCGAGGCAGGCAAGACAATCCCGCCACCAGCCATTCCCTCAACGTCTACTACAACGGGCAGGCGGGCGACTGGAGCATTGACTTCAACGCCGATGGCCTGTGGTCGTACAGCAAGATTGTGCAGGACATGACCGAGCAATATACCCCGGCAGGCGCTACCCGGCAGGAGCAGCGGGTCAACACCTACAACAAGGATGAGAACACCCTCTATGCCGCGAAACTCATCGTCAGCCGCCCCCTGTGGGAAGGCAACCTCTCCTTCGGCGGGGAATACACCTACACCAACCGCAAGAACACCTTCCTGAATGACCAAGGCATCCTGACGGACAACCTCAGCAACATCGAGGAGAACGCCGCCTCAGCTTTCTTGGAGTACAGCCGCGCCTTTGGCAACCTGCAAGCCCAGGCAGGAGTGCGCTACGAGCACATCACGTCCGACTATTACGAGGGTGGCATCCGCATGGACGAACAGAGCCGCACGTATGACAATGTGTTCCCCACGCTGGCCCTCGCCCTGCCCGTGGGCAAGGCACAACTCTCGCTGAGCTATTCGGGCAGCATCGCCCGTCCCTCGTATTGGAACCTGCGGAGCAACATCACCTACGCCAACCGCTACACTTACGAGAGCGGCAACCCGCTGCTCCGGCCTTCCATCATCCAACGCCTGTCGCTGGACGCTTCCTGGAAGTGGATTTACTTCAACATGGGCTACGCGCATACCAAGGATGCCATGGCTCAGGTCGGCCGGGCTTATTCGGATGAAGACCCCACCGTCCTGCTGTTGATTCACGAGAACAAGGGCGATATGGACAACCTCAACGCCACCCTGTCTTTCTCCCCCACCATCGGCATCTGGTCGCCCCGGCTCACGTTGATGTACCTTCAACAATGGTATATGGTGGATATGCCCGGTGGCACGCGGACGAACTTCAACAACCCGATGGGCTACTTCACGTGGAACAACAACTTCAGCCTGCCCCGCGGCTTCACGCTCGACGCCGACTTCTCCCTGATGACGCGCGGCGACCAGGACAACGCCCGGCAAAAGACGTTGGGCTCCATCGACCTCACCCTGCGCAAGAGCTTCCTCAACGAACGCCTCAGCCTGCAACTGAGCGCCCGGGACCTGCTGAACACCCACACGTACAGCGGCACCATCTATAGCGGCAACCGCCTGCTGACCATCGACCAGCAGACGTGCCGCACCTTCACGCTGACCGTGCGCTACAAGTTCAATCCCTCGAAGAGCAAGTACCGGGGCAGCGGGGCGGGACGGGATCAGCGCGGACGAATGTAAGCCTTCCCGCTGCCTCGGAATATCAAAGGTGCCACCTTTGATAGGCAAAGGTGCCACCTTTGGTATATCAAGTTACGGACGAGACGTTGTCAAGGTACGGACAAGACGTTGTCAAGGTACGGAGAAGACGACGCCTCGTCCGTATGTTGTGCAACATATCCCGCCGTTTTTCCGTCCCTTTCCCCTTGCGTATGTCCATCCTACCCGCTATCTTTGTGCTATCAATATGATATCATTCTAAATACATGATTATGGAAACAAAGGAATTACTTTTCAAGGGTTTCAAGATGAACGGCTTCCTGATGCTGTTCCTTCATCTGATTGTGTTCACGGCGGCCATCGTGGGCTGCTTCGTGCTGGGCGGCGTGCCCCTCTATGTGGCGGGCAGCGTGCTGATTCTTGTCTGGCTCATCCTCTGCGCGGGCTATATGGAGTTGGAGCCCAACGAGGCGCGGGCGATGGTGTTCTTCGGCCAATACAAGGGCACGTTCAAGGAGACGGGCTTCTATTGGGTCAATCCTTTTTATGACAAGAAGAAACTCTCCCTCCGCGCCCGCAACCTCGACGTGGAGCCCATCAAGGTGAACGACAAGGTGGGCAACCCCATCCTCATTGGCCTGGTGCTGGTGTGGAAGCTGCGGGACACGTACAAGGCGATGTTCGAGATTGACGCGCAGACGATGGCTTCCGCCGCCGCCTCGACCCCGGGCAGCAAAGAGGCCACCATCAGCGTGGGCAACGCCGTGGCCAATCGTATGACCGCCTTCGAGAACTTCGTGAAAATCCAGAGCGACGCCGCCCTGCGCCAAGTGGCCGGCCAATACGCCTACGATGACAATGAGGGCGAGGCGGGCGAACTGACCCTCCGCTCGGGCGGCGAGGAAATCAACGAACAGCTGGAGCAGAAGCTGAACGAACGCCTCCTGATGGCCGGCCTGGAAGTGGTGGAGGCCCGCATCAATTACCTGGCCTACGCGCCGGAGATTGCCGCCGTGATGTTGCGCCGCCAGCAGGCATCGGCCATCATCGGCGCCCGCGAGAAGATTGTGGAAGGCGCCGTGTCGATGGTACACATGGCCCTGGACAAGCTGAAGAAGGACAACGTCGTGGCCCTGGACGAGGACAAGAAGGCGGCGATGGTGAGCAACCTCCTCGTGGTGCTCTGCGCCGACGAGTCCGCCCAGCCCGTGTTGAATGCCGGAACCCTGAACCATTGATGCGTATGAGGAAGCTGACGTTTACCCTCTGCTTGTGCCTGCTCTGCCTCGGGCTTCGGGCACAGACTGCCGACCGCCTGCCGCTGGCCAAGTGTGCCTATCTCTATTTCGTGTCGGGGCAGGGCGAAAGCCTCCGCGCGATGCTGAGCGACGAGATGCAGGCTGCCTTGCCCGCCGAGGCATTGGGCGGGATGTACCAGCAGTTGGTGATGCAGTTCGGCCCCTTGCAATCCACGGGCGATTGGCACCAGGTGGAGGCCGAGGGGTTGGCCGTCTGCTTTTGCGACCTGGCTTTCGAGAAATATACCCTCCGTTTCCAAACGGCTTTCGATGGGGACGGGCGCATCGCCGGCCTCTTTGTGAAACCCGCCCCGAAGCCTGCCGTGCAGAAGCCCGCCGTCTTCGACAGCCTGAAGATGGAGGAGCGCGACACGGTGGTCGTGTGTGACGGCTTCCGTCTGCCTGCCACGTTGACCCTGCCCCGCCGTGCCGTGGAGGTGGGTCGCCGGGTGCCCTGCGTGGTGCTGGTGCACGGCTCCGGCCCGCAAGACCGCGACGAGACCATCGGCCCCAACCATCCCTTCCGCGACCTGGCTTGGGGACTGGCCGGGCGGGGCATCGCCACCCTCCGCTATGACAAGCGCACCTATGTATATAAAGGCAACAGCGTCCCCGAAGGCCGTCAGCTCGACCTCGACGTGGAGACCGCGGACGATGCCGTGGCCGCCGTGGCTTTGGCGCAATCCTTGCCCGGGGTGGATGCGGACAGCATCTACCTGCTGGGGCACAGCCAAGGCGGAATGTTGGCACCGCGCATCGCCGCACGGGCATCCCGCTTGGCGGGCATCATCCTGCTGGCCGCGCCCGCCCGTCCGCTGGAAGACCTGCTGCTGGAGCAAGTGACCTACCTGAACAGCCTCGCCCCCTCGGAGAAGGGCCGCCGGCAAGTGGCCGACCTGCAACGGCGCGTGGAGAATGTGAAGCGGCTGGGCACGTCCGCCTTCTGCGACACCATCCCCTTCCCGTTCGACGCGCCGCGCTCCTATTGGGCCGACATCATCGCCTGCCGCCCCGTGGAGGACGCCGCCCGCCTGACGCTTCCCCTGCTGGTGCTTCAGGCTGAACGCGATTACCAAGTGACGATGCAGGATTTCGCCCTGTGGCGCGCGGCCCTTTTGAAGCGTCGCAACGCCTCGTTCAAGTCCTATCCCAAGCTGAACCACCTCTTGCAGGAAGGCACGGGCAAGGCCACGCCCGACGAATACCAGCAACCTTCGTCCGTCCCCGCCTACGTGCTGGACGACCTGGCCCGCTTTGTCCGTACCGGCCGACTATGAATGGTGAATGATTAATGGTTAATGGTTAATGTGCAATGGCAACGAAGAAAGAATCGACAACCAAGACCTTTGTCCTGCGCGTGGATGCCGCGACGATGGATGCCCTCGAGAAGTGGGCAGCCGACGAGTTCCGCAGCATCAACGGCCAGCTTCAGTGGATTATCACCGAGGCCCTGCGCAAGAATGGCCGGCTGAAGAAGTCGCGCCCAACCCCGACTGAACCTCCTAAAGAATAATATCGCTTATGAAACTCATCAATTTCGGTTCCCGCGTCCCGCAGGACGTGCCCAATGTCCGCTTCCGTCCTGCCCTTGTTGACCATCTGCTGGAGTTGGCCGCCTTCCTGCCCGTGCTGGCCAACTGGATATACATATTATATAAGTATCGCCAGACCGGTGGCGACATCCCATCCGATTTGTATGAGGCGGGCGGGACAGCCTTGTTCCTCTTCCTGCTGTTGGGGGCTTGCAGCTATTGCCCCCTACGTTGCATCAATTTCCCCTTCCGGGTGAGGCCGCACAATGTGGTCTATCAATGCGCATTGGCCTTGCGGATGATACGGGTGCTGAACATCCTCAGCTCTCTGCATTTTCTCTTTGTCTCGCTTTCCATCTACCATCCTTGGGCATACATCGGCAAGGCGGTGAGCCTCGGACTGCTTACACTGGTTCTCATTGGCTATATGGTGCTGGCGTGGCGGCATCGTTGAAAGGGCTGCCTTTGTCTGCTGAAAGCCGCCGGAAAAGTTTCCGAAGCCGCTGAAAAAGTTTCCGAGGCCGCTTGAAAACTCTATTTCTAGGTTGGAAATACACATTTCCAGCCTAAAAATGTACATTTCCAGCTTAGAAATACACATTTCCAGGCTGGAAATGAAGTTTTCAAGCGGCCTCGGGAACTTTTTCGGCGGCTTTCATAAGTTTTTCAGCGGGCTTTCCTACTTTGCTCTACCTACCTGTTACCAGTCTCCTCCCACTTATACCATTTTTTAGGTATTGCCCACCCTTTTAACTCGCATTACCTTTGCTGCCGAAATAAGTTAAAGAAAGTAATGATGAAACAGAAGTTATTAGTGGTTTTGTTGGGAGTGCTGCTCAGCATGGGAACGGCTTGGGCCGACAACCTGCAAAAGTCTGAGAATGAAAAGGCTTCCACAGAGAAGAAAGAAAAGAAGAAATCCCGTTTTACCATTGGCGGATACGGCGAGGCAGTGTTCAGCCGCAACTTTTACAGCGACAGCTACCTGCGTTATACCAATGCGGAAACGCATAAGGACGAGAAGCATAGCCGCTTCGACCTGCCCCATGTGGTGATTATGCTGGGCTATGACTTCGGCAAAGGCTGGTCGGTGGGTTCGGAAATAGAGTTTGAACACGGAGGCACCGAAAGCGCCGTTGAAATAGAGGAAGAAGAAGGCGGCGAATACGAGAGCGAGATAGAGCGCGGCGGCGAAGTTGCCTTAGAGCAATTCTGGATTCAGAAGTCTTTCTGCCCGCAGTTCAACGTCCGTCTGGGACACATCATCGTTCCCGTGGGTGCTACCAATGCCCATCACCTGCCTACGGAATTCTTTGGCGTGTATCGCCCCGAAGGTGAGAACACCATTTTCCCCTGTACGTGGCATGAGACCGGTATCAGTCTTTGGGGACAGGCCGGCGATTGGCGCTACGAGGCCCTGCTGATTTCCGGTCTTGATTCGGAGCGCTTCGGCCGCAAGGGCTGGATACACGACGGCTCCGCATCTCCTTATGAGTTCAAGATTGCCAACAATCTGGCAGGCGCTTTCCGCGTGGACAACTATTCGGTGAAGGGACTCCGCCTTTCCATCAGCGGTTATGCCGGAAACTCTTTCCACAATACGCTGAAAACCCCTTCCAGCAGCTATGACAAGGTGAAGGGTACTGTGCTGATCGGCGCCTTCGACTTCCATCTGGACCGTTGGAACTGGGTGGCACGCGGTAACTTCGATTACGGCCATCTGTCCGACTCCGACATCATCACGGCCTACAACAAGGATGGAACCACAGCCTCGCCCAGCCCCAAGCAGTCGGTGGCTTCCGCGGCCATGGCGGCAGGCATCGAAGTGGGATACAACATCTTCTCCCAAATCAACAAGTTGCGCGAGAAGGGACAGAAATTCTATCTCTTCGGCCGCTACGATTACTACGACTCCATGTACGAGACTGAAAGCTCCGTTCAGGACTTCCCCTATTGCGGCCGTCACCGGGTGGCTGTTGGTGTGAATTATTATCCCATCAAGGACATTGTACTGAAGGGTGAATACTCCATCGGGCTGCTGAAGAGCCGTTACAACAACGAGCCTTCCCTCTCGTTCGGCGTGGCCTATGCCGGCCTGTTCAATCTGTGATTCCCTTTCCGGATTCCCCTTCGACATAGGAGATAGACTATGAAATGAATATGAATTATTAATTATATGATAACGAAAATGAAGAACTATCTGAAATTCCCGCTTTATGCGGCAGCCTTTGCCCTGATGTCTGTGGGCATGGCATCTTGCAGCGATGACGAAACTCCCGGAACAAACTTGAGAGACCAGCGTGAGGCCGCCCTCAAACTGGTGGTGGCCGACTATGTGGACCGCACGGTGATCTCCACCTACCGACAGTTGGCCGATGCTTCCATTGAGTTACATACGGCTTGTGTGGCCATGTACGAGGACGGCGTGGGCAATGTCACGCAAGCCCAGGTGGAGGCTGCCGGCGAGGCTTGGAAGAAGGCCCGTGAATACTGGGAGCGCAGCGAGGCTTGGCTGTACGGCCCGGCCGGTGATTACAACGTAGACCCCCACATCGACTCCTGGCCTTTGGACCAAGGGCAGCTGGATGACCTGCTGGCCAATAGCAGCGAGATGGCCAAGATGGATGCGGATGGTGTGTATATCTCTTCCAAGGACTATGGTTTGCTGGGATTCCACGCGCTGGAGTACATGCTCTTTGCCATCGAGGGAACGGGCATGACGCAGACTTCCGTGCCTCATGCCACGGACTATACGGCCGAGGAGCTGAGCTACATTGCCGGTGTGGCCGGTGACCTGCGCAACCACTGCATCTTCCTGGAAGCCGCTTGGGCAGGCGAGGACAACATCAGATCCACCAAGCAAGACATTTTGGCACAGGTGCGCAGTGTGGCCGATTTCGCACAGAATAACAACTCTATTAAAAGTGTGTTGACTGACCTGGCCAATGGTTTGTGCTATGGCGACGAGATGAAGAACCCGTCGGAAGCGGGTGGCAGTGATATTGTCAACTATCTGAGCGCTGTACAGTTCCTGGTGACGGACGGCATCCAGAACATTGCCAATGAAGTGGGCAACGTGAAGATCGGTAACCCCACCGGTATGGGTACGGGTGATGACTTCGAGTATGACCCCAACTACATCGAGTCGCCCTACAGCCTCAATTCCATCAACGACTTCAAGGGCAACATCATTTCCATTGAGAATGCTTATATGGGTCTCCAGTCCTCCAAGGACTACAATAGCGGCGAGACAGCCATCCTTCCCGTGGACCACTCGCTCAGCGCCTATGTGGCCACGCTGGATCCCGATCTGGACAGCCGTGTGAAAGCTGCCATCACGAAGGCCTACGAAGCCATCGGCGAGATGCGTGAACCGTTCGTGGTGACTTGCGCCCAAGGCGGTGAATATTCCGGCGTGAACCGTGCAGCCATCACGGCCTGCAACGAGCTGAACGACATCTTCGACGAAGTGCTTCGCTTGATTGAAAGCCAGCGTTGATGTCGGACTAAGAATCTAATGAAACAAATTGCTATGCTGATTAGAAAACGAAATCTTTATGTGGCCGCTCTTCTGTGTGCGGGCCTCTCTCTTGCGGCTTGTCAAGATGATGACGTCAAAATAGACGACCCCAATGGCGGTGAAGAACCGGAACTGCCCGAATGGTATTATACCGGAGGCGAGCTTGGCACGACGTTCATCACGTCGCAGACGGCTTTCGAACAGCCGACGCCCGTGGTGGATGCCAATGCCAACATGACGGACTGCTTCAACCGGGGCGAACAGTTGTTTGAAAAGCCCTTTATGACCAACTTTGACGGTGTCCGTCACGGTCTGGGACCAGTCTTTATCCGTACTTCCTGCATTCATTGCCACCCGGGCTATGGGCATGGCCAAAGCCAGCCGGCAGGCTCGTTCAATACGACACAGATAGGCAATGGCTATTTGCTCGTGGTTTACAATCCTGCTACGAATGCCTATGTGTCTTGGTTGTCCGGCATGCCACAGTCTCGGGCGGTGGCACCCTTCAAGGCGCCGTTGGACGAGAGTCAGGTGATGCTGTCGTGGCACGAATATACGGACGAGTGGGGCAATGAGTTCCCCGATGGCGAGAAGTATGCCCTGAGATATCCGGAAGTGGAAATCCCCCAGAGTGCCATCTACGTGGCCAACAAAGGCTATGACGTGGGCAATTATGAGGTGCGTCTGGAGTCCACCATCGGCATCTATGGCACAGGCTTGCTCGATGCCATCAGCGATGAAGACCTGAAGGCCGAATATGCCAAGCAGGAGAAGGACAACTTCCTGAAGAATGGTCTGAATCCCAATATCTTTGCCAACGGGGATTGGACGGGCCAGTACGCCAATACGGCACAAGGCGGCGACGGTACCAAGTATCCCTTCCGCTATACGTATGCCCTGAGCCGTGGTCCGTTGCAGGATGCGGCCGGTGCCAATGCTTTCTGGAACATCACGAACGTAACGCGCAGCGACCGCCGTTTCCATTATCTGGATGCCGCCGGCACCTACGCCAAGTATTCTTCGGAAGACCCGGAGGTGCAAGCCGGCTTCCGGGAGTATATCGAACAGGCCGACCCGGAACGCAATCATCCCGAATGGCATATTCAGAACCCCGACGGCACGTATGATGAGCAGCAGAATATCTACAACTACCTGACCTCTAAGAACCTGGATGCGGAGGCTTCCGATCAGAACTACATCGACCTCATGGTGTGGCACCGTGGCTTGGCCGTGCCTGCCGCCCGCAATGTGGACGATGAGCAGGTATTGCGTGGTAAGCAGTTGTTCGAAGAGTTGGGATGCACGTATTGTCACAAGCCTTCGTGGACAACAGGTGATGACGAAATCCGCGACCCGGCACGCTTCTTCGTAGGCGAGAAGGCCGACATGCTTCCCCGCTACCCGAATCAGAAGATTTGGCCGTACACGGACATGGTACAGCACAAGTTGCACATGGTCAACGACATCCGTACGGGTTGGTGCCGTACCACTCCCTTGTGGGGTCGTGGCCTGCATCAACGTTGCACGGGAGCAGAATATGCCGACCGTCTGCACGACTGCCGTGCCCGCACCACGATGGAAGCTATTATGTGGCACGGAACGAGTGAGGAAAGCGACGCATACGAGCAGATCGTGGAGTTCCGTAAGCTTTCCAAGGAAGACCGTGACGCTGTAGTCAAGTTCTTGGATTCTATCTAAGCTCGGATATCCCGATTCTCTTAGTCTTATGCAGGTAAAGCAGGCTGTGAATGACATGGAAGGCCTCTTTACCTGCTTTTTTCTGCTTCTTTTCGTGCGGGATACTCTTGTCATCCGAAAAATCTTGCCACTGTGACAAGTGGTTCTTATTAATTATCGTATATTTGCAATTGTATGAAGTGGTTGAAATTTCTCTCTTTTGGCGGAGCGGCCGTGCTGGTGTTGGTATTGGTGACCGCTACCTTGTTGGAAAAGCTGTATGGCACCTCTTTTGCCGTAGATAACATCTATGCTTCTCCTTGGTTTGTAGCCTTGTGGGTATTGATGGCTGTGTCTTCGGCTGTTTATTTGTGCCGGCGTAAGCTTTTCCGGCGTGTGCCGGCCTGCTTGTTACACGTGTCTTTTCTCTTGATATTGGTCGGTGCACTGGTCACTCATCTCTTTGGGATGCAGGGGGCTGTGCATCTCCGTCAAGACAGTGCGGAGGCAACGCATGAATTTGTGACAGCCGAGGGGAAGAAAGTGCCTTTACCTTTCGGCTTGTCCTTGGACGAGTTCCGGTTGGAGTATTATCCCGGCACGATGGCACCGATGGACTTTGTCAGCCGCTTCTCGGTGGTGGATGGCGGGAACACGTTTCCGGGGCAAGTGTCCATGAATCACATCTTCCGTTACCGTCATTACCGCTTCTACCAGGCCCGTTATGATTCGGACGGGCAGGGTGCCACGCTCTCTGTCTCATACGATCCTTGGGGGATAGGCGTCACGTATGCCGGATATACCTTGCTGTTGTTGTCCTGCTTCCTGTTTTTCTTTGACCGTCGGAGCGACTACCGCAAATTGTGGCGTCATCCGTTGTTGCGTGGAGGTGTGGTTTGTCTCTGTCTGTTGGGAGGAGCGTTGCAAGCGGGTGCTGTGCCCCGTGTGCTGCCCCGCGAGACAGCCTCGGCATTTGGAAATCTGTACGTCTATTATAATGACCGCATCTGTCCGTTGCAGACGCTGGCCAAGGATTTTACCGTGAAACTTACCGGTAAGCCTGCGTATCAAGGGCTGACTCCCGAGCAGGTGTTGACCGGTTGGTTCTTTTATTACGATGACTGGAAGGAAGAGCCTTGCATCCGGATCAAGGACCGGAAGGTGCGGGACCGGTTGGGAATCGAAGGAGACTTTGCCCGTCTCGCTGATTTCGTGGGGCGCGATGGCTATAAACTGGGCGAGCAGCTGCTGGGCGGCCTGTCGCCCAAGGAAGTGCGGGGCGTGGAGGAAGCGAACGAGAAGTTTAGCCTTGTCAGTATGGTGGCTACAGGCAGTATTTGGAAACTTTATCCGTTTATGGCGTCCGACAGTTTGTCCGGCGAACGACGTCTGGCATGGTATTCCCTTTCCGACCGTCCGCCCCGTGAGATGCCTATGGCCGAACGTACCTTTGTGAGGGGCAGTATGAACTACGTGGCCGAGCAAGTGGCCCGAAAAGACTTCGGGCAGGTGGAAACACTGGTCGGAAAGATTCGCCGTTATCAGGAGAAGAGCGCGTCCGGCTATTTGCCTTCGCCGCTGCGCTTCAAGGCCGAGAAGCTGTACAATCAGCTGAACGACAGTCGCTTCTTGGCTATGGCGGCCGTGACGCTGGGGCTGCTGTCCTTTTTCTATTACGTGCATCGTCTGGTTCGTGGGCGGAGAGGAAATACACGAGTGACCCGCTTCCTGCTCTGCCTGGAAGGTGCGTTGTGCCTCTACCTGTGCGGGCTGATAGCGTTGCGCGGGTTGGTGAGCGGACATCTGCCTATGAGCAATGGACATGAAACCATGCAGCTGATGGCAGCTTGTGCGGCTTTGCTCCCTTTCTTCTTCTACAAGCGTTTGCCGTTGGCGGTGGCTTTCGGTTTTCTGACCGGCGGGTTAGCCTTGCTGGTATCTATGATGGGCGAGTCCAACCCCCAGATTACCCAGTTGATGCCGGTATTGGCATCGCCTCTGCTCAGCGTGCATGTCTCTGTCATTATGCTGGCTTATGTGCTGTTGGCTTTCATGATGCTCAATGGGGTGGCGGCTCTCCTGCTGCGGGCCACTGCCGATGACGGGTATCGCCTCGAGGTGGAGCGCCTCCAGGTCATCAGCCGCCTGTTGCTGTGTCCGGCCGTCTTCCTGCTGGCACTGGGCATCTTCATCGGGGCGGTGTGGGCCAATGTGTCTTGGGGACGCTACTGGGGGTGGGACCCTAAGGAAGTATGGGCCCTCATTACCCTGTTGGTATATGCTTTTGCCTTGCATCCGCATTCGTTGCCTTTCTTCCGGCGGCCGATGTGCTTCCACGTGTTTGCCATACTTGCCTTCTTCTGCGTGCTGATTACCTATTTTGGTGTAAACTTCCTGTTAGGAGGGATGCACAGTTATGCTTGAGGGCGGATATGGATGCGGGATATGCTTTTTTCGTTTGACTGAATACTTTAATAGATATGGACTATAAACAACATTTTTCCAATCAGACTGAGACGGATGTGTCTGTCTTCTCAACCCCCGGCGGCGTGTCCGAATACCATGTCATTGTCCGTGTGACAGATCCCCGGCTGACATTTGTTGAACAGGCACGAGCTGTGCAGACGGCTTTCTATGCTTTGCTGAGTGGTGAACTAAAGGGCGCGGTGCCCGTCTTTACCCGCTACTTTCTGAGCGACGCCGCCAATCAGACAGACCTGTTACTGGGCTTGATGCCCGATAATTCGGATTGCTCCCTTTCCATCGTGGAGCAGGCTCCGCTGAATCATACCAAGATTGCTTTGTGGGCCTATTTGCAGAGTGATGTACAGAGCCAAGTCTTGCACAACGGGCTCTTCGAGGTGAAGCACGGTGTCTATCGCCATCTGTGGGGAGGCAGCGCCTATAACCGTGCCGCCAACTCGGAGTATCAGACCCGCCTGCTGCTCAATGACTACGTGATGCAGCTGATGGAGCAAGGCTGTAAGCTGGCCGACAACTGTGTGCGCACATGGTTCTTTGTGCAGAATGTGGACGTCAATTACGGCGGTGTGGTGAAGGCTCGTAACGAAGTATTTGTCACGCAGAACCTGACGGAGAAGACGCACTACATTGCCAGCACGGGCATCGGTGGGCGCCATGCCGACCCCAAGGTGTTGGTATTGATGGATACCTATGCCGTAGACGGTCTGCAGCCGGGGCAGATGCGTTATCTCTATGCCCGGACCCATTTGAATCCCACGTATGAGTATGGCGTCAGCTTCGAGCGGGGCACGTATGTGGATTACGGAGACCGTCGTCAGGTGTTTATCTCGGGCACGGCCAGCATCAACAACAAAGGCGAGATTATGTATCCGCGCGATGTCCGCAAACAGACGGAGCGTATGTGGGAAAATGTGGAAACCCTGCTTGCCGAGGCCGGCTGTACCTACGAACATGTCGGACAGATGATTGTCTATCTGCGCGATGCAGCGGACTATGAGGTGGTGAAGGATTTGTATGATGCCCGTTTTCCCCGCACGCCGAAAGTCTTTGTGCAGGCACCTGTCTGCCGGTCGGGCTGGCTTGTCGAGATGGAATGCATGGCTGTGCGGGCGCAGGAGAATAAGGATTTTGCCCCGCTCTGATGAAACCGGGTCGTCTCTTCCTAAAATACCTATTTTTAGGGATTGCGCGTCTCCCGGAAACCCCTTACCTTTGCAACATCAGATTTGAATGAATTAGTTAGTCATAATTACGTAACCACTTTTATGAAGATAAAAGGAATCCCCGCTTCCCGATGAGATATCGCGAGGCGGGGACTTTTTATAACTGCTCCTTAATGTCCTCCAGCGCCACCAGCTTGTTGACGATGGCGTAGATGGTCAGGCCTGCGGGCGAGTGGATTTGCAGCTTGCGGGCGATGTTGCGCCGGTGGGTGATGATGGTGTGCACGGAGAGGTAGAGCTTGTCGGCGATGGCCTTGTTGGTCATGCCCTTCACCACGCAGGTGATGATTTCCTTCTCGCGCTG
>DXBX01000092.1 GCA_019116285.1 Candidatus Bacteroides merdigallinarum | reverse complement strand
TTGATCATCATCTTCAGGTTGTTCACCTCGATAATCTGGTTCCACAGGTAGGGCAACATGGAGAGCGTCAGATAGCCGTGCACAATGGTGCTCTTGAAGGGGCTTTCCGTCTTGGCACGCTCCACGTCCACATGAATCCACTGGTGGTCCGACGTGGCATCGGCAAAGAGGTTGATACGGTCCTGCGTGATTTCCACATAGTCGGAAACGCCGATTTGCTGGCCTACCAGCTTCTCAAAATCTTCGTACGAATTGACAATTTTCTTTTCCATTCTTCTCTATCGTTTTTTAATTATACATGAAGCCTGTCTCCACAGAAAAGCGGAAAACGGAAACAAATATAGGCCATATTCCTACAAAATGCAAGAATTTCGTCCATTTTTATTTGGAAATGATGTACCTTTGCCTCCCGATAATGCCAAATAGACTATAATATCAGAAGAATATGAAACGAGCCGTCATCATCGGAGCCACCTCGGGCATAGGTCGTGAAGTGGCCCGCCTACTGGTCCGCCGGGGCTGGACTGTTGGCGTGGCAGGACGCAGGGAAGACCTCCTGAAAGCCTTGCAGGCCGAAGCACCCGACCGGACAAAGTTCCGCCAAGTGGACGTCACCTCGAAAGATTGTCCCCGCCAAATCCTCGACTTGATAACGGACTTGGGAGACATGGACCTCTTCCTACTCTGCGCGGGCATCGGCCGGCAGAACCCAGATCTGACACCGGACATCGAACTACGCACAGCGGAGACCAACGTCACCGGCTTCATCCGCGCCGTGAACACAGCTTACGACTGGTTTCGCTCGCACGGCGGAGGACACCTGGCCGCCATCAGCTCCATAGCGGGGACCAAGGGACTGGGCGCCGCACCCGCCTACTCGGCCACCAAGCGTTTCCAGAACACATATCTCGATGCCTTGGCACAACTGGCGCGAATGCAGCATCTGCCCATCCGCTTCACGGACATCCGCCCGGGCTTCGTGGACACCGACCTACTGCGGAGCGACAAGCACTATCCCATGCTGATGCGTCCCGAGCGGGTGGCCCGACGCATTGTCCGTGCCTTGGAGCACAAGGAGCGGGTATGCATCATCGACTGGAGATATAAGATATTAGTATTTTTCTGGCGACTGATTCCCCGATACGTGTGGGAAAGGTTGCCGATACGGAACTGACCCCTATTTAACTCATACACAAATGAACAAATCCCAACTGAAGTACACCGCCCTTACCGCCGTCCTTGCCCTTGGCGTGGGCACAACGATTCCTTTCCTGGTCAGCAACGACGAATTTCACCCTGAACGCGACTCCGTGCGGTCGCAAGTATCCTCCTTCACCGTGCCGCTACAAGTCCCGGCAGAAGTGCGCTTTGCCGATGAAGTCATCCCCTTGGACCGCTACGACCTGCGCGAACGCATGGACCGCGAGCTGATGGCCTTCACCTACATGCACTCCTCCACCCTGCTGACCATCAAACGCGCCAACCGCTACTTCCCCATCATCGAGCCTATCCTGAAGAAGAACGGCCTGCCAGACGACCTGAAGTACCTGGCCGTCATCGAGAGCAGCCTCAGCCCCTTGGCCCGCTCACGCGCCGGAGCCGCCGGCATGTGGCAGTTCATGAAGGGCACGGGGCGCGACTTCGGCCTGGAGGTGAACCCCAACATCGACGAACGCTACCACATCGAGAAGAGCACCGAGGCCGCCTGCGACTACCTGAAGCAAGCCTACGCCAAGTATGGCAGCTGGCTCTGCGTGGCCGCCTCGTACAATGCCGGACAGGCACGCATCTCCAACCAACTGGAGAAACAGGATGTGGACCGCGCCGTAGACCTTTGGCTGGTGGAGGAGACCCACCGCTACATGTTCCGTCTGCTGGCCGCGAAGGCCGTCCTCAGCCAGCCCCAGCAATACGGCTTTCTGCTGAAACGCCGGGACCTCTACCCGCCCATCGCCTGCACCACGGACACCGTGACCACAGGCATCGCCAACCTGGCCGCCTACGCCAAGGAGAAGGGCATCACCTACGCCCAGTTGAAAGACGCCAACCCCTGGCTGCGCGACAACTTCCTACAAAACAAGAGCGGACGCACCTACGTGCTGAAGATTCCCACCCAAGCCGGCATGCACTATGACCCGGAGAAGACACAGGCGCACAATAGGGCGTGGGTGGTGGACTGATGTCACTTCATGATATACGTCTTCAGCGCCTCCACATACTCCTCGAAGGCCTGCACGCCTTGCGGCGTAATGCGGCAAATCGTGCAGGGCTTCTTGCCTTTGAAGGTCTTGGTCACCTCCACATAGCCCGCCGCTGACAGCTTGTCGAGCTGCACGCTGAGGTTGCCTGCCGTGGCGCCCGTCTCCTGGCGGAGGTAGACGAAATCCGCCTCCTCCACACTGATGAGCAGGGACATCACGGCCAGGCGCAGCTCGCTGTGAAGCAATGGATTCAGTCCCTTGAACATCACACGGCCTCCTTTCGTGTATGGCGCACTTGCCAATTCAGGCGATGGCCGGGGATGATGAACATCAGCACGATGCACAGGATAAAGATGACGCAGTCGTCATACCAACCTGCCTCACTGCCTCCGGTCTCCTTGAATGAAAACAAGGCCATGAAAAACGACATCATACCACAGAATTTCATCCAACCGTCATTGATAACGTTCCCCGTGATGCTCACCCCGATGCCGGCAAAAAACACCATGACCGGCAATATCAACCCGGCCGTATCGGCATAGACACAAAATACGAAGGCCACCGCCGCCATGGCTCCACCTACCACGCCCCACACAGCATCTATCACCTTGTCCGTGTAAGTCCGCACCGGGCGTTCCGTCTTTTTCTTCAAATACACCTGCAGGGGATAGCCCATCAGCGGAATGGCGAACCACAGCCAGTTCCATTTCATAGACCCCGTCTGCCACACCAGCAGCAACACCACGACAGCCGTCAGCAGCGACAGATAGCCCCACAGCAGGAAGATGTTCCCGCTGCCCAACTCCAGGTTCTTCTTGCTGTTCTGAATCATCCGTGTGATCAGTTCCAAGCTTTCCTTTTCATTCAAATACTTGTCTTCCATACGCTTTCTTTTGTTTTTAGAAGTTGATTGATACGATTTCATTCACATTGGGGTTCGAACTCCGCTGCAAAGATAGATAAGTTTATAATATAAACTAAACAATTTTATAAATTAATTTGCAGTACCTCGCAATTCTTCTTTCAAGCCCTCCCGGATAAAAACAGAACCGCAGGGAAAAAGCTGCGAAGGCAGCTCAAAAAACTGCCGAAGTCTCATGAAAACTTCATTTCCAGCCTGGAAATGTGTATTTCCAACCTAGAAATGTACATTTTCAACCTAGAAATATACATTTCCAGGCTAGAAATAGAGTTTTCGAGCGGCAACGGGAACTTTTTCTACGGGATTCGAAGACTTTTTGCAAGGGATTCCGGAAAATCCTACGCACCTTCCCGCAAGCATGTCCCAACCCCAAGCCTACAATCCCCACACCTATCTATAATAATGGAATCCAAGAAGAAAGTAAAACAGGATAAAGCTCATCATATTCACTCCCATGCTCAGATTTACATTGCAAAATGGTTACAAACACGTTTCAAAACGCCCATTTTCACACTTTCGGGTTGACGAAGGTCAAGAAATAGGGGGGTCACGTGTATTTTCCTTCCCAAAGATTTTTATGTTATAAAACATGTCCATACCTTTGCATCGGTAAAAGGAAAAAAGCTAACCACTTTTGAAAAAAGAGCCATGGCATTTGAGATTGTTTTCAATAGGTATTAGCTTTATAGAAAGATTAGTTTTTAGGTTAACATTTAAAAAGGAGAAAGTATTATGAGACGTTTTGGATTAACATTGGTAGCAGTATTTTGCATGGCAAGTGTTTCGTTTGCAGCCGGTAACCAACCGACTAACGAGAAGTGGGAAGGCCGCATCAACGTAAGCAAACTGAGCAACTACCTGAAACTGACAGGCAATCAGCAAGAAGAAGTGGCCAACATCTGCGATTTCTTCAACGAACAGATGAAGCGCGCCAACTCTTCCAAGAAGAACCAAGAGAAGTTGCTCCGCAACGCCATCTATGGCAACTTGAAGCTGATGAAGAAGACCCTGGACGAAAAGCAGTATGCCGAGTACACCAAGGTGCTGAACGTAACCTTGAAGAACAAGGGCATCGAAGTGAAGTAAAACAGCCCCTCCATCTGACTGACAACAGATAACTGAATAGAAAAAGGCGCTGGACCTGTCGGTTCAACGCCTTTTTTTGCCGGTACATCTCCAGAGGAAAAGCTCCGGCTCCCTAACCAATTAAATTATACAATCGAACTGCTTTCACAAGCAGAAACGTTCTTGCAGTTCTCTTTTATACTTCCGCGAGACCAGCAACTCCGTCACATGGTCGAAAGGGGGATAGAGCACGCATTTGCTCTCCTTGATAATCATCAGATAATCAATATTGATGATGTACGACTGGTGTATCTGCACGAAGTTGGGAGAGTACTGGATAATTTGCTCGGCCGTCATCCCCCTGCGCAGGGAGAGGGGCGGCTGGTTATTCAGAAAGACTTCCCATTGCTTGCGGTCGGAACAATAGCGGAAGAAGCCTATCTCGGAGGGACGCAATGCCCGCATGTCATTGGTAGGCGTGAAGACGATGAACGTCTGCCCCTGCTGAACATACGTATTGCCCGGATAAATCCTGCCTGCTGCAGCATTGCTTTCCGCCTGCTCGACGAAACGCTCCAGGATATCCTTCAGTTCCTGTTCCTCAAAAGGTTTCAACAGATAGTCAAAGGCCGCCTCACGGATGGCTTGTATGGCATATTTATCATAGGCGGTATAGAAAACGACCTTCATCGTCCAAGACAAAGCATCCCGTATTTCCTGGAGCAACTGCATCCCCGTCTGGTCGGGCATCTCTACATCCAGGAAAAGCAGATCCGGCTGAAACTTGTCTATGAGTTTCTTGCCTTGCCTGCCATTAGACGCCATCCCCTCCACGGAAAACCGCTCATCCTTGCTCAAAGCAAAGCTCAGGTTTTCCCGCGAAAGTTCATCATCGTCCACTATGACCACCTTGTACTTGTCCATATGACTTACCTTAATTTGCAGCGAATATAAAGATTAAATTGTTTCCCTCCAAAACCCGTAAGGACATATTTGGACTATCTGCTGTAAAACAGGTGTTATGTGTACAAAAATAAGGACTAAGATGCAACTTTTAATTATAGCGTATAGTCATAGTGGTCGGGCAGGTGGAAGGCAACGCTACACCCGGTCTCCCCGTCTGCCAAGGACACGTTCCGGATGGAGATGTCGATGGCCTCCCGGTTCTTCTGGTTCAGTATCTGGATGGTCTGCATGATGACTTTCAGGCCGGTGCCCGTTCCCCGATGGAGACTGTCCGGACGGAAGCCTCCGCCATTGTCCGTAATCCGGACATCAACGCCTCCCGGCACTTTCCGGACCGTAATCCACAAACAGCGCTTCCCCTCCTTGTCCTTCAAGGCATGCTTCACCGCATTTTCCACCGGAATCTGTATGAGCATGGAGGGCAGCATGACCTTATCCGGGGATACATCCGGCTCAATCGTGATATCCGCACAAAAATCAGGTCCCAACGATTGCTGCTTCAGCTCAAGGTACGTACGGACAAAATCCAACTCCTCGGTCAAAGAGATGCTGAGATGTTCGGCCAACTCCAGGTTGCGGCGCATCAGCTTCACCAAGGAAGACAGATTCTGCCGTTCAGCATCTTTCAGACCGGCCATCTCCTGATTGAGCACATTGAAGATGAAATGAGGAGAGAGACGATTGCGGATGTTCTCCAGACGAAGACTGGAGACCGTACGCCGGTTCTGCACCAGCAGCAAGGCCCTTTTCTTCTTAGTATATATGTATATGAAGCAGGCGATGAGCACGGCCAGCACGGCTATCGCCCAGACGACGAACTGAGTCTGACGCAGTTCAAGCACCTCGTTGCGCTGTTCCTGCAAGAGTACCCGATGGGCCATCAGTGTTGAGTCTTGCTGATAGCGCAAGGATAAGTCTGCCGTACGCATCCGGACACGCTCATTGCGGATGGAGTCGTCCAGACGGGCATCTTTTTTCAGGTAATAATAGGCCCGGCGATAATCCCCTATCCCCTCATGATATTGCTGAAGATACTGGTTGCGGATATGAACCAGGTCGGGGTCTATATCGTCCGAAGGAATGCTATTGCGGAACACCCGGAGAGCCGTGGCATAATCCTTGCGCAACAAGGCCAGTTGGATATGCTGCGTATCCAGATAATAGAGTGCCGTGTTTGCTCCCAACTTCCGGAAGAAGGGCTGGCAGAGATCCAGGTATTTGGCTGCAGAATCGGCTTCGCCCAACTGCAGGAAGCAATCACTCAAGTTCAGCCGGCTCAGGTTCAGCTCATAGCTCATATTCGGGTAATCATCGATCAAGGCTTCCGCACGGCGGAAATAATCGACAGCTGTCAGATAATCACCCCGATAATAGTAAGAGGTACCCCGGTTGTTCAGGTAGAAATGTTTCTCGAAAGGCAGCATCTGCTCATACCACTGCAGGGCCAGGTCGTAATAATGGTCGCACAACTCAAAGTCCCGCAAGGAAGAATAGACCTGGGCCAATCCATAATAGACCGGCACCTTGTGGGAAGACAACAGATAGAGGGAATCGCACAGCAGCAGCGCACGCCGGTACCAATAGGCGCTGGTGTCCAACTTACCTTGGCGGTTGCAGGCATCAGCCAGGTTGATCAGGATATCCGGCACGACATCTGTCCGCAAACCTTCCATGCGGAACTCATAAGCCTGCCGGAAACAGGCTTCGGCCGAATCCATATATCCCAGACGGGCAAAGACATTCCCCTTCATATTGAAGCATTCGGAGCGTAAGTCTGCCAAACGGGGCGAAGGCGGCCATTGCTCTGCAAAGTCCTCAAGCTGCCTGATCAGAAGACGGGCCGAATCAATGTCGAACGTGGCCAGGCAGGTCTTCAAGACAAAGGCCAGGTAATTATAACGGACCAGGCTGTCCCGACAGGTCTGCATCCGGCTGATAGCCTCCATTCGTACCCGACGTGGCGAGATAGTGATGGAATCATACCTCGTCCGGAAGAAGGTGTCAAAGGCCGCCATCTCCGAAGAAACCGGTTCGGGCCTCCTCTCCGAGCAAGAGCTATGAAAGGATACCCCCAGCACCAGAAACAACAATGCCGGCAGCAGGGCGAAGAAGTGTCCGAGGCCTTTCCTGTCCATGGGATAATCAGTGGATGATTACCAGCGTGGCGCCGAAGCCATATTCCTGGAAGGAGGCATCCTGAGCCTTGCAGGCGGGATACTTGCGCTTCAACTCGTCCAGCACGGCCTTGCGCAAGACGCCCTCACCCTTGCCATGGATGAAGACGATGCGCTGCTCGCGCTTGTTCTTGTACTGCTCCATCACCTCGCGGAACTTCTGGAGCTGGTATTGCAGCATCTCCGCGTTGGACATGCCCCGTGTGTCGTCCAACAGGGCGTCGATGTGCAGGTCCACTTCCACAATATGGTTCTTGCCCTTCTTCTCCGGCACGGGCTGGGGCTTATGCACGGGAGCCTCAACGGCTTTCTTCTTCATCAAGGCTTCCTGCAAGTCCTCGGCAGAGACATACAACTGGCGGACGGGCTGGTCATCGCGCACCAAATCATAGAGCAAGGCGGGTGTCTCGAAGAAATCACTGGATTGGAACGTGTGCAGCTTGTAGAACTTGACCACATCCACCCGCAACTCCACGCTGACGGCCGGCTTGAGGACAAACGCCGTGCGGTCCTTGAAGGCAATGAACTGCACGCAGACGCGCTCGTGGTCGTTCAGCTCGGACTTCTCGAACTCCTCCAGCAGGAACTTCATGTTAGGCTCCACCACCCCGTGCGAACGCACGCTCCAGGCATTGCCCTCGGCGCTGAGGTATGTATAATAAAGGTAATAGTTGGAGTCGTTCACCAGATAGGCCTCGAAGGGCGTGGTGCTGACAGACTTGATGTCCACGGGCACGAAGGCCAGGAAGACGTTCAGGCGGTTGCCCTCGCGCGTCTCGGGCTGGCGGTAGACGGAGAGTTCGGGCTTCTCCACCTTGGCCTCGTTCTTCACGGGGCGCTCAGCCTCTTTCTTCTTCTGCGTGTCTGCCTTCTGGGCGGGCGTGGGGATGTTGTAGTCGTCCGTCTCAATCACCACACACTCACGGACGGACATGGGAATCTCGAATCCATCCGCGTCCTCCACCAACACGATGTCCTTTCCCTGGAATCCGGCGACTCTTCCGCCACCAACCTCGCTCAAGAAGCGCACTTTATCTCCTATCTTCATACGATGCTATGTTTTATAAGTAACCGGGCGCAAAGGTAAGAAATAATCCGTACCTTTGCACGCTCAAAAGACAGAATCTATGAACGAGAATCCCAAACATATCCATATCCGGGACTTCCAGTACGACCTCCCGGATGAACGCATCGCCAAGTTTCCCCTGCCCGAGCGGGACCACTCCAAGCTCCTGCTCTACCGCCACGGGGAGGTCAGCGAGGACCATTTCTACAACCTGCCGCAATACATCCCCGCGGACAGTCTGATGATATTCAACAACACGAAGGTCATCCAGGCACGGCTGCACTTCCGCAAGGAGACGGGCGCCCTCATCGAGGTGTTCTGCCTGGAGCCCATCCAACCCAACGACTATGCCCTCAACTTCCAGCAGACCCGCCATGTGGCCTGGCTCTGCATGATAGGCAACCTGAAGAAATGGAAGGAAGGCCCCCTGCACCGCGAGATGACCGTCCGCGGCCTGCCCGTCACCCTGACCGCCACCCGCGGCGAGTGCCGGGGCACCAGTCACTGGGTGGACTTCACGTGGGACAACGAGCAGGTCACCTTTGCCGACATCCTGGAGGTGTTTGGCGAGCTGCCCATCCCTCCCTACCTCAACCGGGCCACACAGGAGAGCGACCTGGTGACCTACCAGACGGTGTACTCCAAGATAAAAGGCTCGGTAGCTGCCCCCACGGCCGGCCTGCACTTCACGCCCCGCGTGCTGGAGGCCCTGCACCAACAGGGTGTGGATCTGGAGGAACTGACGCTGCACGTGGGTGCCGGCACCTTCAAGCCGGTCAAGAGCGAGGAAATAGAAGGCCACGAGATGCACACGGAGTATATCTCTGTCTCCCGGCAAACCCTTGCAAAGCTGTTGGCTCACCAAGGGAAAGCCATCGCCGTAGGAACGACTTCCGTGCGCACCCTGGAGAGCCTCTACCACATCGGCCTGACGCTGATGGACCATCCCGATGCCTCCGAAGAAGAGCTGCACGTCCGCCAATGGCAACCCTACGAACTGCCTGCCGACAAACGGGATATCCCCGCCACGGAGTCCCTGCAAGCCATCGTGGACTACCTGGACCGCCACGGCATGGAGACGCTGCACACCAGCACCCAGATCATCATCGCCCCGGGCTATGACTACAAGATAGTGAAGGCCATGGTAACCAACTTCCACCAGCCGCAGAGCACGCTGCTGTTGCTCGTCTCTGCCTTCGTCCACGGCGACTGGCGGAAAATCTACGACTATGCCCTGGCCCACGACTTCCGCTTCCTGAGCTATGGAGACTCATCGCTGCTAATCCCCTAATCCCCCGAAATAGATATGAAGAGAGATAATAACGAAGAACTGTTCCCCGTGGTGGACGAGCAAGGCAATATCCTCCGCTCCGCCACCCGGGGCGAATGCCACAACGGCAGCAAGCTGCTGCACCCCGTGGTACACCTGCACGTGTTCAACTCCCAAGGCCAGCTGTACCTGCAAAAGCGCCCTGCGTGGAAGGACATCCAGCCCGGCAAGTGGGACACCGCCGTAGGAGGCCACGTGGACCTGGGCGAGAGCGTGGAGCAGGCCCTCCGACGCGAGGTGCGTGAGGAACTGGGCATCACCGACTTCACCCCCCAAGCCGTCACCCACTACGTCTTCGAGTCTGCCCGCGAACGGGAGCTGGTCTTTGTCTACCGTACCACCTACGACGGACCGGTCACACCCTCGGACGAACTGGACGGCGGCCGTTTCTGGAGCATTGAGGAGATTCGGGAGAACATCGGCAAGGACATCTTCACCCCCAACTTCGAGGGGGAGGTGGCAAAGGTCATCCCCGACTTATAGGGCCTCCCAAGGATATAATCGAGTAGGAGGAAAACGAAGTAGTTTTCTTCCTACTTTCGTTTTCCGACCTCTCACACCACCGTACGTGCCGTTCGGCATACGGCGGTTCCTTAGTGCTGATGCAATTTGACATATAAGTCCACAAG
>DXBX01000091.1 GCA_019116285.1 Candidatus Bacteroides merdigallinarum | reverse complement strand
GGCACGGGAAGAGAGGCTCGAACTCCCGACACTCGGTTTTGGAGACCGATGCTCTACCAACTGAGCTATTCCCGTGTTTGCGGCTGCAAAGGTAATGCAAAGTTTTAAATCTGCAAGGCTTTCCGATACTTTTTTTGCATCCTCCCAATGCTACAACATACCTAAATCTTGATACAGAATGCGATAGGCGGCCGCTTTTTTTTCCAAAGCCAAAGGATAAGCCCGCGAAGAGGAAGGCATCCGGTAAAGACGAAGCGGACGTCCCTCGAACAGGAACTCGACAAAATCACCCACCTTCGGTTTGGACAGCGAGAACTGCGCGCAAAGCGTTTCCGTAGCTTTCTCACCGGTGGTTACAACAGCTCGACACAGAGGCAGACAACGTAACAACACTCCCACATCCGTCGGACGAACCACCTCCAAGAACTTATCGGAGGCATTGTCCTGTAAGCGACGCACGGCAGAAGCCGTGTCATACAAGGCTATGCCCTTCTCCTGCAAAAAGGCTTCCAGACGCTCTTGACAAAAAGCTTTCTTCCCTTCCTGCACAAAATGCCCCTTGTCGCCAAAGAAAAGCAACCCCACCACACGCCACATGTCGTTGGTCCAATTCGGATAATAGAAATCCATCGACCAACGTTTGCGGGGTGGCGGAAAGCTGCCCAACATCAGCAACCGAGCATTGGGGGGCAGGAAGGGTTCCCAAGGATGTTGCTCCACGTCCATAAGCGAGGTCATTTCTTTTCTTCACTACCCTTTTTGCGGGATTCCTTCTTGGCCAGCATGATGATGTTGAAGACATATTCGGTCATCCATTGCTCGGAGTATCCCAAACGCTCCTTGTATTGACGGACAGCCATGGCAGTCTTATGCACATCATCTTTTTTCCAGACGGGCTTCGTGCATATGTCGTGCACGGTTTTCTCCGTCATGGTGCGCAAAGCTCCCTTGAAAATGGAGGGAACACGGAACTTCCATTGCATCAGATTGCCCACCAGCATCATCAAGTCATTGGAAAATCCTTGATAGAGGAAAAGATAAGACTGCACATCGTTCTGCGTGCGGCAATGTTTCTTGACCGATGAGTCAATTTCCTTGAAGAAATTCTCGCTGATGCCATAATCATGCATCAACATCTTGCGCGAGGCCGACTTCTCGCCCATTCCCAGGCGTCCTCCCTGCGTAGGAATCTTGAACAAACGCTTGAAATTGGCCACATCCGGGATGAAGCGGATATTGGTGATACCCAAGTTGACCGCTATCACCGACTGAAAGTACACACGCGTCAACGAGATGAAATCCTCCACGCCCTTGCCCGAGGATTGTTCTTGGTTTCGATTGAATAATCTGGCTATGATACCCATACTTTTACTCGTATTATATATAGTTTATATTGCTCTCAGAAGAATGAAGTTTTCACGCTCCGATGTAATTTTCCTGCAAATGTAATTCATTTTTCGCAATCTCCAACACCGACTTTTATCTTTTGAGCCGGAAATGAAACTTATGCCCCTCGAACACCGGCTCTACAATGCCGTATCTGACCAGTTTAGCCAGCAGATGTTCAGCTGTCCGGCGCGAGACACGAGCCAACCGACAATACTTCCCCAAAGAAAGACTCTCGTTCTCCTCCATTAGGCGGAGCAATAATTGCTCACGTTCGGTAAACTCCATCAACTCGCCTCGCGGATCTCCGCTCTGCTGCCACACCCGCAGATGTACGGGCGTAGCCAGGATATTCTCATCGGCCATACGCACGTAGGCCAGTTTGCGGCCATTCTCATCCTTGGCGTAGACAGGCTTGTGCGTGCTCTCGTCCACGGAAGCTACCAATACGCTCCGTCCTTCCACTTCGTAGACTTGCATCTTGCACTCTACCGGCGGAATGCAATAGAGACGGGCGGCAGCCTCTATCATATATTGTTCTTCGTCCGACCGCACGCCGGCTATCTTTCCGTTGTCCTTCACGCCTATCAACAGACGTCCCCCCTCCGTATTGGCAAAGGCGGAGAGCGTCTTAGCTATCTTCCGCGCATCGGATATCTCGAACTTGAAGTCTTGTCGCACATGCTCACCCTGAGCTATGAGTGAATGTATGTATTCCGATTCTGTCATCTGTTTCATGCCACAAAAGTAGGCAAAAAACGCCGATTAGACGGTATTCAGCAGAAAAAGTCGCCAATCATTGAAAAAAAATGCTTGATTTCTACCATTATTTCAAGAAAGGATGTATTTTTGCGAAACATTATAAACGAAGTAATACAAAAGGATTATGAAAGAACTGATTGAAAAGATTGCAGCAGCCTATGCTGAATTCGAGAAAGATGCCAAAGCCCAGTTGGAAAACGGCAACAAAGCTGCCGGTACACGCGCCCGCAAGAGCTCGCTGGAAATCGAGAAGGCCATGAAAGAATTCCGCAAGGCATCTTTGGAAGCATCCAAGCAATAAAGAACACGCTTCCACGCACGAAACATGAAAAAAGGCTGCCAAGTTGGTGGTCTTTTTTTATGCCACTCCCTCTCAAAAAAATTTCCCCGAACCGGCATCTGAATCTTGCCGACCGGGGAAACTTACCTGAAAAATTAAACTAAAGACTCCTTATTCCTGCGTCTCATCCAAGCTCCAACCGCCGCCCAACGCCTTGTAGACATTCACCATGGCCAACTGGCGGTCGCGCAACGCATTGCTCAAACCGATCTGCGCATCAAGATACGTACGTTGCGCATCCAGCAAATCCATGTAACCGATGGCGCCGTTGACATATTGCAACTGGGCCAACTCCAGCGAAGACTTGGAAGATTGCTCCAACGAATAACGGGTCTGATAAATCTCCTTCATCTTGTTGAAGGTGGCAATAGCGTCATAGGCGTCGCGGAAAGCGGTCAATACGGCTTTCTCATAAGCATAAGTAGCACGTTCGCGAGCAGCTTTACGAGCTTTCAGACGGGCACGATTCTTGCCGAAACCAAAGATAGGTTGCAGGATGGTGCCCGATATCAAGTGATAGGGAGACTCCAAGATGTTCTTCACCTCGTCGCTCTCCGCACCCAGCTGACTGGTCAGCGAAAGACTGGGAAACATGCTGGTATAGGCCACACCTACCTCCGCATAAGCGACTCTCAACGCTTGCTCTGCTTCACGAACATCTGGACGACGCTCCAGAAGTGTGCTGGGAAGTCCAACGGGCAGATTGGCGGGGAAAATAACTTCCTGCGGCAAGAGTGCGCGACGGATCTCGTGCGGATAATCTCCCGTCAAAAACGCCAATTCATTCTCCTTCAGCGTGATTTGTCGCTCCAAGTCAGGAACAAGCGTGGAGGTTCGCGCCAATTCCACCTGCGCCTGGCGGAATGCTACTTCCGAGGTCAGACCTCCTTCATAACGTATCTTGGCCAGATGCAAGCTCTCGCGACGCGCATCGACCGTCTGACGCACGATAGACAACTCGTTGTCCAGCGCCACCAGCTCGAAGTAGGATTGCGCCACGCGAGCGATGAGACTCATCTGCAAGGCGCGACGATTCTCGACGGAACCTAAGAATTCGGCCAGACTTGCATCGCGCGACCAGCGGAGTTTTCCCCAGAGATCCAACTCCCACGAGATGGTGGCTTTCAAATCGACCTGATTGTCAGCATCGTAGGCATCGCCTCCGTAATTATCACCTTCCTTCTCTGCATAGGCGCGGAGACCTATCTGTGGAAACATATTCGCCCACTCGATGCGCTTCAAGGCGGCCTGCTCCTTGATGGTGGCACCCGCCATCAGCAAATCTTTGTTATAGTCGAGCATTTTGTATATCAATGACTGCAACAAAGTATCGGTGTAGACCTCCTGCCAGGAGTAGTCGGCGATGGTGACCGAATCGTTTCCCATGCCGTCCTGCGTCAACGTCGGAGGCATCTCTACGTCGGGGCGGACATATTGCTTACCCAGTTGGCAACTGCTCAGAAGCAAGGCGGATGCCGTCAAGACAAGTGCGCCGCTTCCCACATATTTATATATATTGAAATGGATTTTCATTTTGCTTTCCTCCTCTGAATTTTATTCTGCACATTGTATATCATCACGAAGAAGAACGGAATGAGCAAGATACCCACCGTCACGGCCGCTATCATACCGAAGAACACACCCGTACCGATGGATTGGCGGCTGGCAGCTCCCGGTCCGCTCGCGATGACCAAGGGGAAGATACCGAGGATGAAGGCGAGCGATGTCATCAGAATAGGACGGAAGCGCAGGTGTGCGGCGTGCAGCGCAGCTTTGAACACGTTGACGCCTGCATCGGCCTCATCCTTGGCGAACTCCACGATGAGGATGGCGTTCTTCGCGGCGAGACCCATCAGCATCACGAGACCAATCTGGAAGTATGTATCATTCTCCATGCCGCAGACGGAGATGCCGATATAGGCACCCAATGCAGCTACCGGCAGCGAGAGCAACACCGCGATGGGGATGCTCCAACTCTCGTAGAGCGCGGCGAGGAAGAGGAACACGAAGAGGAACACCAACGCCAGGATGACACCCGTCTGTCCGCCTGCCTGCTTCTCCTGATAAGACAATCCGCTCCACTCCACGCCGATGTTGTCCGGCAGATGCGTGCGTGCCACCCGCTCGATGATGTCCATCGCCTGACCCGAGCTATAACCCTGCGCAGCTTGTCCGCGGATGACGGCGGTGTTGAACATGTTGAATCGCTTGATGCTGCCGGGTCCGGTGGTGTACTCCGTATTACCCAGAGCGGTGAGCGGAATCATGTTGCCGTCTGCTCCGCGCACGAAGAAGAGGCTGATGTTATCCCGATGTTCGCGATAGGGTGCATCCGCCTGCAGATAGACGCGATAGATGCGGTTGAACATGTTGAAGTCGTTGACGTAGACGGAGCCGGTATAGGCCTTCATCGTGTTGAACACGTCGGCCATAGGCACACCCAGCATCTTCACCTTGTCGCGATCCACGTCGAAGTAGAGTTGCGGAATCTCCGCCTGCAGCGACGAGGAGAGGTTGCTCAGCTCCTTGCATTGCGAGGCGTAATACATCAGCGTGTCGGCGGCCTGCACCAGGTTGTCGTAGGTGGCGTCGCCGCGCGCCTCCAGCTGCATCTCGAAACCGCCTGACGTACCCAAACCGGGAATGACGGGAGGCGTGGAGATGTAGAACTTGCACTCGGGATATTCCGTCAGCTCGCGGCTGACGCTGGCCATGATTTCGTCGATATTCGTATCGTCGCGCTCCTTCCACTCCTTGAGGATGACGGTGAGCTGCGAGCGTGCCTGACTGGTGCCTACACGCGGGCTGGTGCCGGTGACATTCTGCACATACTCCACGGCAGGATCCTGCATGAGGAAGTCGATGGCGCGGTTGGTGACGGCGCGGGTGCGCTCCAGCGTGGTGCCTTCAGGCATCTCCAGCTCCACGGTGAAGTATCCCTGATCTTCCGTCGGGAGGAAGCTGGTCGGTATCAGTCTGTACAATACGAATATCGCTATCAGCACCATGCAGAAGCCGATTCCCACGCGGCGCGGATGCTTGATGATGCGCTTGATGCCGTTCAGATATTTGCTGTTGCCGAAGTCCACCCAGCGGTTAATCGCACGGAAGACGCGATTCTTCGGTTTATTGGGATCCACCGGCTTCAGGATGAGCGAACACATCACCGGACTGAGCGTCAACGCCACCACCGTAGAGAGCAGCACCGATATGGCGATAGTAACACTGAACTGGCGATAGAGCTGGCCGGTGATACCCGACAAGAAGCTTACCGGCACGAACACCGCCGCCAGCACCAGGGAGGTGGCAATCAGCGCGCCGGTCAATCCGTTCATCGCCTTCTTGGTGGCTTCATAAGGAGACAGATGTTCTTCCTCCATGATGCGCTCCACATTCTCCACCACCACGATGGCATCGTCCACCACCAATCCGATGGCGAGCACCAGACCCAGCAGCGTCAATATGTTGAGCGAGAAGCCGAATATCAGCATGAAGCCGAATGTACCTATCAGCGAGATGGGCACTGCCACCAGCGGGATGATCGTGGCGCGCCAGCTTTGCAGGAAGAGGAACACCACCACAATCACCAGGAAAAGCGCTTCGAACAGCGTCTTGTACACCTCGTGGATGGATTCGGAAATATACGTCGTGATGTCGAACGGTATCTCATATTTCATACCTTCGGGGAAGGTGCGGCTGATTTCCTCCATCGCCTGCTTCACGTTCTCGGCCACCTCCATGGCGTTGGCGCCGGGCAGGAGGTAGACACCCATGATGGCGGCGTTGCCTCCGTTGATGCCGCTCTCCGTGTTATAGGACTGCGCTTCGAGCGAGACACGGGCGATGTCGCGCATGCGGATCATCGAACCGTCGGGATTGGCGCGGAGCACGATTTCCTCGAACTCTGCGGCGCTGGACAGACGCCCTTGCGCCGTGATGGGGATGGTGAAATCCAATCCGCTGACAGGCTGCTGACCCAGCACACCGGCGGCCGACTCGCGGTTCTGATCCTTCAGCGCATTCTGCACATCCTGTACGGTCAGGCCATAGTTGGCCAGGCGCGCGGGATCCACCCAGATCTGCATGGCATAGTAGCGACTGCCGATGTTGGACACACGACCTACGCCGGGGATGCGTCGCAGGAGGTCCAGCACGTTGAGCGTGGCGAAGTTGCTGAGGTAGATTTCGTCGAACTTCGGATCGTTGGAGGTCAGCGTGATGGTCATCAGCTGGCTGGAGGCCTGCTTCTCGATCTCGATGCCGTTTTGCACCACCTCGGCGGGCAGGCGCGACTCGGCCAGCTTCACGCGGTTTTGGATTTCCACCGCGGAGAGGTCGGGGTCGGACGAGATGTCGAAGGTGATGGTGGCCGAGAATCCGCCCGAATTGGAGCTGTTGCTCTCCATGTAGAGCATGCCGGGTGTGCCGTTCAGTTCCTGCTCGATGGGGGTGGCCACGGCCTGCGACACGGTCAGGGCGCTGGCGCCGGGATAGGAGGCGCTGATCTTGACCACGGGCGGCGTGATCTGCGGATACTGGTCGATGGGGAGCATCGTCAGGCCGATGAGACCTACGATGACAATCAGGATGGAGATGACCGCCGAAAACACCGGGCGGTCTATGAAGAAACTGACTTTCATTCGTTACTTGGTTGAGGTGGTGGATTCAACGTCTTCTTTCTTCGCGGCCACGCGGATGCGGATGCCCGGCGTCAGCTTGTGGTAGCCTTCGGTGACGATCATCTCGCCGGGGATGATGCCTCGCTCCACCACCACGTTGTTGCCGAACTCAGGCCCCAGCTCGATGAAGCGGCGCTCGGCGATGGAGTCGCGGCGCATCACGAAGACGTAGGCGCCGCCCTTCTCGATGATCAGTGCCTTCTGCGGCACGACGGTGGCATTCTCGCGCACGTCCAGCAGGGCCTTCACCTGGGTGAACTGTCCGGGCAGCAGCGCGCGATCCGGATTGGGCATCTCGGCGCGCACCGAGAAGGTACCCGTCTTCGGGTCCACCTGCGGGTCGGCAAAGTCCACGATGCCCTTGTAGGGATACTCACTGTTGTCGGCCAGGGTGATGGTGACATACGGCTGCCAGGAGCGCGTGGAGTCCTTCTGTCCGATGACCACGTTGCGCTGGCGGCTCTTCAGATACTCCAGGGCGGTCATGCTGTAGTCCACCTCCACCGTGTCGCTCTTCACCACCGTGGCCAGCAGCGACTCTCCGCCGGGGCCTACCAGGGCACCCAGGTCGACGTAGCGCTCGCTGATGTAGCCGGACAGCGGCGAGCGCACCACGGTGTACCCCAGCTCCTGCTCCGCCTGGTCCAGGTCGGCCTGGCTCATGCCCATGCTGGCGACGGCGGTCTCGTAGGCGGCGATGGCGTTGTCCAGGTCCAGCTGGCTGGCGGCATTCTGTTCATACAGAGGGCGGATGCGGTCGAGGTCGCGGCGCGTCTTCAGCACGTTGGCCGAGTCCTTGCGGAGCTGTGCGCGGGCCTTGTCCGCCTTGGCGCGATACTGCCGCTGGTCGATGACGAACAGGGGCTGATTCTTCTGCACATACGAGCCTTCGTCAAACTCCATGCTCTCCAGGAACCCCTCCACCCGGGCACGGACCTCCACGAATTGCTGCGCACGGATACGGCCCACGTATTCGCCGTAAATCTCCACATTCTCCACGCCCACGGGCTCCACGACAACCAGCGGCGCCTCCGGCTCTACTCTCTTGGGCCACGTCAGGATGACGTACAGGCCGATGATGACTGCAAGGCAGGCCGCCGTGATGATGAGCCTCTTCTTGCGCAGGTGCAATTCCCTCTTCGTAAAAAACAGTTTCATACTTCGCTTTTCTTTTTCTTCAATTTGCTAAGTTAATAGTTCAGCGTTATCCTCGTCGATTTATCCCCAATCCCTTTGCAAAGATAATGCCAATTTTCCAAATACGAAAGCGGCGCGCGCCCATTTCGGCGTATTTTGGAGCAAAATTCGATGTTTTTCTCCCGAACGCCCGGGGAAGTGGCTGGAAATCATGGAGAACAATTCCACACGGTGGGGAATTTTTCCACATCGTCCGCAACGTGACGTGACAATCTCAATTATCTCAATTGACAATTAACGAAAATCGATTTTACTCCCGACGTATGGCTTATATACAGAGTAATATATATATAATATATATTATATATATATTAAGTATATTATATACCTATTTCTTTTTCTTTCTCCGGCAAAAAACCGTTTTCGTTAATTGTCAATTGAGATAATTGAGATGGTGAGATTCATGATCCATGTCTCCACACATTCCGCACCACAAAACAACTGATTATCAGGCGTTCCCGTCAAATCCCTCAAAATTTGGCCTAAAAAATGCCCATCTTGCCCCGATTATTTTTGGTCATCCCAAACATTGTGCTTATCTTTGTCACGCCAAGGCAGAGGCTTCGCCAAACATTCCGGGGAAATCCCTCCCCTTTCCCACCCCGGATGAACGCGCGCCGCCCCGGCCGAAGGCAAGAACGTATTTTTATCAACCCCAAAAACGAAAGAATCATGGCAAGCAGAAAAGACCTGAAGAAAGCAATCAACTATATCGTCAGCGAACTCTTCACCGAGTGTGTGTTCATCAGCCTGACCCTGCCGGAGGCGGACAAGGAGAAGGCGGACAAGGTGATGACCGACATCCTGAACATGCAGGACGACTTCGTGAGCCGCATCAGCCACACCGAGCCGGGCAACGTCAAGGGCTTCTACCGGAAGCTGCGCGAGGACTTCAACAAGCGCGTGGGCGAGATCCTGGAGGCGATGAACCAGCTGAAAGCGTGATGGTCAACCGCCTGTACCGATTCATCTACTTCCGCCTGCTGGGCTGGAAGACGCGGATAGACGTGCCCGCGTATGACAAATGCGTCATCTGCGGAGCACCCCACACGTCCAACTGGGACCTGCTCTACGGCAAGCTGTTCTGCGGCATGTGGCGCAGCAAGGTGCACTTCCTGATGAAGAAGGAGTGGTTCTTCTTCCCGCTGGGGCCCCTCTTCCGTGCGTTGGGAGGCATCCCGGTGGACCGCGGGCGCAACGTGTCGCTCACCGACCAGCTGGCGCGGCGCTTCCGCGAGAGCCGCACGCTGCGCATCGCCGTCACCCCCGAGGGCACCCGCCGCGCCAACCCCGACTGGAAACGAGGCTTCTACTACATCGCCCTGAAGGCGCAGGTGCCCATCCTGCTGGTGGGCATCGACTATCCCACGCGCACCATCGCCTGCGAGAAGTGCCTGATGCCCAGCGGAAACTATGACGAGGACATCCGCACCATCAAGGAATACTTCACCCGCTTCCGGGGGAAGAAACCTCAGAACTTCGCGCTATGAACCCGCTCCGCATCACCCTCGCACAGTCGGCCATCGCCTGGGGAGACAAGGATTTCAACCTGCGCCTGCAATATCTCCGGCTGAACCAAGTGGGCGGCTACAGCGACCTCGTGGTGCTGTCCGAGACGTTCTCCACGGGGTTCGACATGAAGCCCGCCGCCGTGGCCGAACCCGTGGACGGCCCCACCATCAGCACCCTGCGACGGTGGGCCACGGAGTGCGAGGTGGCCATCTGCGGCAGCTTCATCGCGTGCGGCGACACGCCCGGCACCTACGCCAACCGCGCCTTCTTCCTCACGCCCGAAGGCGACGCCTACTTCGCCGACAAACGCCACCTCTTCCGCCCGGGCGGCGAAGCGAAGCGCTACACGCGCGGCGACGAACGCCTGATCGTGAACTACCGCGGCTGGAACATCTGCCTCCTGGTGTGCTACGACCTGCGTTTCCCCGTGTGGAGCCGCAACCGCAACAATGAATACGACCTGCTGATTTATGTGGCCAACTGGCCTGCCTCGCGCCGCCAGGCGTGGGATATTTTGCTTCCGGCGCGCGCCGTGGAGAACATTTCCTATGTCTGCGGTGTTAACCGTATAGGAAAGGATCCGCACGGCATCCGGTACGACGGCGGCAGCGCTATCTACTCCCCCCTGGGCGAACAGCTGGCCTCGGTGGGTGACAACCGACCGGGCACGGTGACTCTATCGCTGGACGGCGACGCACTGATGCACCTCCGGGAGAAGTTTCCGGCGTGGCGGGATGCGGACGGATTCTCGATACAGATTTAATGAAGGATTCGTATGAAACATTCTGCAACGCTCCCGACGCTTCTTTGCCTGCTGGCAATCGCGTTATTCTCCGCTTGTGGCGGTCCGCGGGAAGACATCACCCCCTCCGCCGAGTTCGCTCCCTACGTCAGCGCCTATACGGGCGGCGTGCTCTCCGCGGGCAGCTCCATCCGCGTGGAGCTGGCGCAAGACCTCGCCGTGGTAGACCTGAACGAGCTGAAGGACAACCCCTTCCGCTTCTCTCCCTCCCTCCGGGGAACTGCCCACTGGCTGGACAATCGCACCATCGAATTTACGCCTGATGAAGGCGAACTGCAATCCGGCACCCTCTATCACGCCGCTTTCCGCCTGGGCAGTTTCCTGCCGGTGAAGGAGGGATTGGAGGAGTTCCGCTTCTCCTTCCGCGTGCAGCCGCGCACCTTCACGGTGCAGACGGAGACACCCGTCATCACCTCGGCGGAGCATCTGTCCGTCTCCGGCGAAATCCGCCTGAGCGACGCCGTCAACCCCGATGCGGTGAAGCAGATGCTCACCACCGACCGCAAGGAAGTCGCCATCCGCCTCACGCCCACCGACAACGCGCTGCGCTACACCTTCGCGCTGGACAGCATCCCCCGCGAAGAGAAAGACTACACGCTGACGCTCACGGCAGACGGCACCCGCGCAGACATCGACCACCGACAGCGTCTGGAGCTGCTCATACCCGCCCGCGGCGACTTCCGCTTCCTCTCCGCCCGCCGCATAGACACGCCGGAGAATGGATTGGAAATCGTGTTTTCCGCGCCGCTGGACGCCTCGCAGGATTTGAAAGGTCTGGTGGAAATCCGGGAAGTGAAGAACGCCGTCTTCCAGGTGAAAGCCAATAAAATCCTGGCATATCCCGACGAAACGCAGCAGTCTGCCGGCAAGCTGACTCTCCTCCTGCACGAAGGCATCCGCGATGCAGAAGGCAGGAAACTCATCTCGTCGCACACGCTCTCCTTCGGCGAACAGCACCTCAAACCGCAGGTGGAGCTTCTGTCGGATGCCGCCATCCTGCCCGACTCCAAGAGCTTGCGCATTCCTTTCCGCGCCGCCAATCTCTATGCCGTAGACCTCAGCGTGGTGCGCATCTTCGAGCAGAATGTGCTGACTTTCCTCCAAAGCAATACGCCCGAATCCGCCAACGAACTGCGTCGCGCCGGTCGCCTCGTCTATAAGAAAACGCTCTACCTGGACGAAGACCGCACGAAGGATATCCACCAGTGGAATGACTACTCCATCGACTTGGGCGGTCTCATCCGGCAGGAGCCGGGTGCCATCTACCGCATCTATCTCTCCTTCCAGCAGGAGTATTCCGCCTATCCGTGCGACGGACAGACGCCGCATCCCTCCTTCGCAACCGACAAGCTGACACCTCTCTCCGACGGCACGCCGAGCGAAGAGGAAACAGCGGAGTGGAACATCCCCCAAAGCTATTTCTACTACAACGGAGGCGTGGAGTATGACTGGAGCGTCTACGACTGGCGCGAGCAGGACAATCCGTGCCATCCCTCTTACTATATGAACAGCAGTCGGGTGGCGGCGTGCAATGTCTACGCCTCCAACCTGGGGATGATTGTCAAGAGCAACTCGCTGAACCGCCTCTGGGTGGCCGTTACCGATATCCTCACCACCCACCCGGTGGATGGAGCGAAGATTACCGTCTACAACTTCCAGCTCCAACCCATCGGCACGGCACGGACAGATTCAGACGGATTTGCAGAGATTACGCCGCAGGGAGTTCCCTTCCTTGTCTGCGCCACGAACGACTGTCAGAAAGCTTACCTGCGCGTGGTGGCGGGCGAGAATCAATCCACCAGCCGCTTCGATACGGGCGGCAAACGCATCGAAAAAGGATTGAAAGGATTCGTCTACGGCGAGCGAGGCGTATGGCGGCCGGGCGATACGCTGCACATCTCCTTCATCTTGGAAGACAGAGAAAAGCGCATCCCCGACACGCATCCCGTCACGCTGGAGGTGTACAACGCGCGCGGACAATTTCATGCGAAACTCATCTCCACCAGAGGATTGAACGGTTTCCACACCTTCCAAGTGCCTACCCGCGCGGATGATCCCACCGGTCAATGGAATGCCTACGTCAAGGTGGGAGGCAGCACCTTCCACAAGAGCTTGCGCATCGAATCGGTGAAACCCAATCGCCTCAAAATCAATACACAACTGCCCGGAAAGATGCTCCAGGCTTCACAACGGGAAGCATCCGTAGGCATCTCCTCCGCCTGGTTGACGGGCGCCACCGCCTCCCGTCTGAAAGCAAAGATGGAAATGTCGCTCACGAAGGTGAACACGCAATTCCCCCGCTACAAGCAATACATTTTCAACAATCCCGCCACGGACTTCACCACACAAAAGGCGGAGCTATTCAACGGACAGCTGGATGCCAACGGAAGAGCTTCCTTCACCTGGAAACTTCCGCAAGCTTCCACAGCGCCGGGTATGCTGAACGCCACCTTCACCACCCGCGTCTACGAACCGGGCGGAGACGCCAGCATCTACGTACAGAGTGTTCCCTACTCGCCTTTCGCCTCCTACGTGGGTATCGCCTTGAATCAGCCGGATAATCTTTGCATCGAGACAGATACGGAGCATCGCTTCGACATCGTCACGCTGACGCCCGACGGCAAACCTACGGATCGCACCCAATTGGAGTATAAAATATATAAGGTGGATTGGAGCTGGTGGTGGGAGAACCGCGAGGAATCTTTCGGCACCTACGTCAACAACAGCTCCATCACGCCTGTTGCCGGCGGTAAGCTGCAAACCAAGGCGGGAAAAGCCAGCTTCACCTTCCGCGTCAACTATCCCGAATGGGGGCGCTACCTCGTCTATGTCAAGGATAAGGAAAGCGGACATGCCACGGGTGGCACCGTCTACATCGACTGGCCTCAATGGCGTGGACGCTCCACCAAGACCGACCCCGACCACGTGAAGATGCTGACTTTCTCGCTGGATAAGGAGACGTATAAACCGGGTGACAAAGCTACCGCCTTCATCCCCGCCTCCGCCGGAGGACATGCGCTGATAGCCATCGAAAACGGCTCTACCGTGCTCCGCCGCGAATGGATAGAGGTAAAAGACGGGGAAGATACGCGCTATACCTTCGACATCACGCCGGAGATGGCGCCCAACGTCTACCTGCACGTCACCCTCCTGCAACCTCATGCGCAGACAGTCAACGACTTGCCCATCCGGATGTATGGCATATCACCGGTATTAGTAACCGACCCCGCCACCGTACTCCATCCACGGATAGATATGCCCGACGTGCTCCGCCCGGAGACAGACTTCACCATCCGCGTCAGCGAACAGACAGGCCATCCGATGACCTACACGCTGGCGCTGGTAGACGAAGGTTTGCTGGATCTCACCAACTTCCGCACACCCAATCCGTGGGATGAATTCTATGCACGCGAAGCATTGGGCATCTCCACGTGGGATATGTTCGACCAGATATTGGGTGCCTCCGCCGGACGCTATGCACCCATCTTCGGAGTCGGCGGAGACGAGATGCTGAAGCCTGCCGATGCCAAGGCCAACCGCTTCAAACCGGTGGTGAAATTCATCGGCCCTTTCCAGCTGGATAAAGGAAAACAAAACACCCACACCCTGCGCCTGCCGCAGTATGTCGGCTCGGTGCGCGTGATGCTCGTCGCCGGACAAGACGGAAGCTACGGACACACCGAGAAGGCCGTCCCCGTGCGCACCCCGCTGATGTTGCTCCCCACCTTGCCGCGGATACTCTCCACCGGCGAAGAGATAAGCCTCCCCGTCAACGTCTTTGCCATGGAGAAGGGAACCAAGGAGGTGAGCGTCTCCATCCAGGCGGAAGGAGCAGGCGTCACCGTGGAAGGTTCTTCCCGCCAATCTCTCCACTTCAAGGAGCCGGGCGATCAGTTGGTCAACTTCCGTCTCAAGACTTCGGGTCAGACGGGTAAGGCAACTATCCGCTTCACCGCTTCGGGAGGCGGACAACAAGCGAAGGAGAGCGTGGAGATAGACGTGCGCAATCCCAATCCGCCCGTCACCCTCCAAGAACGTCGCTGGATAGAGGCAGGACAGGAAACTACCTTATCTTACGATGCCAACGGAGCGGATGCTTCCGTCCGCCTGGAAGTTTCGCGCATTCCCTCGCCCGACTTGAGCAGACGCTTGGATTTCCTCCGGGATTATACCCACGCCTGCACCGAACAACTCACGTCAAAAGCATTGCCCTACCTCTTCCTGGATGCTTTCCAAGAGACGGACGAAAAGGAATCTGCCCTGCAAAAGACGAATGTTCAGGAAGGTATCCGGCAACTCTACGCCCGTCAGTTACCCAACGGAGGCTTCATCTACTGGCCTACACAAGCCACAGCCGATGAGTGGGTCACTTCCTACGCCGGGATGTTCCTCACGCTGGCAGCGGAGAAGGGGTATGCCGTTCATCGCAACACCTTAGATAAATGGAAGCGCTTCCAACGCTCGGCTGCCCAAAACTGGCGTCTGGCGGATTATACAGACAAACATCAACGGGAAGCCGCCTGCCTGCAACAATCCTTCCGCCTCTACACCCTGGCTTTGGCGGGAGCTCCCGAGCTGGGCGCAATGAACCGCCTGAAAGAGCAAGACGCGCTGTCCGCATCCGCCCGCTGGCAACTGGCCGCTGCCTACGCTTTGGCAGGCAAGACGGATGCTGCCGGCGAACTGATTTTCAACGTTGCCACCACAAGCGCTGCGGAATCCGTTTGGTATTGCTCCCCCCTGTGTGATGCAGCTATGAGGCTAGAAACGTTGGTATTGCTGAACCGCACCGATGAAGCTCTGCGCCAAGCAAGATCGGTATCCGAATCCTTATGCAAGGAATCCGGCTTTAGCACCCAATCCACCGCTTTGGCCCTGATGTCGATGGCACGCCTTGCCGAACACGCATCCGGCACCCTGCACTACGAGTGGGCATTGGATGGACAATCTCCCTCCGAAGTAACATCTGGTAAAGCCGCCCGGGTGCATCCGCTCGCCGCCACCGACAAAGGCTCCGTCCGTGTGAAGAATCGGGGAGAAGGTTCGCTGGAGGCTGCACTCATCACCCGCCTCCAACCCCTGGAAGATAAGCTGCAAGGAGTATCACAAGGCATCCGCCTGCAAGTGACGTATACAGATATGAACGGCAAGTCTCTCTCCGTGGACAACCTCCGCCAAGGCACCGACTTCACGGCCCATATCAGCGTGGAGAATACCTCCCCGAAGGATGTGACCCACCTCGCCCTGATGCATATCCTGCCCACGGGTTGGGAAATTTTCAACGAGCGGATGACCGGCACCGCCACGCCTGCCGCCTACACCTATCAGGACATCCGCGACGACCGTGTGCTGACCTACTTCGACTTGAAGCGGGGCGAACGCAAGCAGTTCACCCTCCGCCTGCAAGCCACCTACGCCGGCACCTTCATCCTGCCCGCCGTGCAGTGCGAGGCGATGTATGACACCCACATACAGGCACGCACCCGCGCAGGGCGCATTGAGGTGACTCCATGAAAAGGCGTATCTATACTATAATAAAAGGTGTAACCCGGCTTTCCCCGTGGAGGAAGGTCGGGTTACTCTGTATCGCCGGCCTGCTGCTGGCGTATGCCTGCTGCCTGCCCCGCCACTTGTTTCGCGTGCCCTACGCCACGGTGGTGACCGACCGCCACGGCGAATTGCTGGGTGCCCGCATCGCTAAGGATGGCCAATGGCGTTTCCCGCCTTGCGATACCGTGCCTGCGAAGTTTGTCCGTTGCCTGCTGGCTTTCGAGGACAAGCATTTCTATCATCATCCCGGCGTCAATCCCCTCTCCATCGCGCGGGCGGCTTGGCAAAACCTGCGCCAAGGCAGGATTGTCAGCGGAGGAAGTACACTGACCATGCAAACCATCCGCCTCTCCCGAAACCGTCCGCGCACTTTCTCCGAGAAACTGGTGGAGATGATCCTGGCCACCCGCCTGGAGCTGCGCTACTCCAAGGACGAGATTCTCGCGCTGTATGCCTCGCACGCACCGTTCGGCGGCAATGTGGTGGGATTGGATGCCGCGGCTTGGCGATACTTTGCCCACCCCTCTTCCGAACTTTCCTGGGCAGAAGCCGCTACATTGGCGGTACTCCCCAACGCTCCCTCCTCCATCCATCCCGGCAAGGGACGCGAAGCGTTGTTGCGCAAGCGCAACCGGGTGCTGCACTTGCTCTTAGAGCAGGGCGACATCACTCCCTCGGATTATGCCCTGGCCTTGGACGAACCCTTGCCCGATGCCCCGCTTCCCCTGCCCCGCATCGCCCCCCACCTGGTGGACAGATTGGCCGCCGAATCTCCCGGACACACCCTTGTCTCCACCCTCGACAAGACGCTGCAACAGCAGATGGAGGCATTGGCCGAACGACATAGCCAAGAATTTGCCCGCAGCGACATCCGCCACCTCGCCCTCCTGGTCATCGACCTGCGGGACAATCAAGTTGTGGCCTACTGCGGCAACACCGGCCTCGGACAGTCGGCCGACGGTAGTCAGGTGGACATCATCCGCGCCCCGCGCAGCACGGGCAGCATCCTGAAGCCTTTCCTCTACTATGCGGCGTTGGAAGAAGGACTGATCCTGCCCCACACCCTCTTGCCGGACGTGCCCGTCAACATCAACGGATTCGCCCCGCAAAACTTCAGCCGCCAGTTCGAAGGAGCCGTGCCCGCCTCGGATGCCTTGGCCCGGTCGCTCAATATCCCCGCCGTACACTTGCTGCAACAATACGGCGTACCCAAGTTTCACGAACTCCTGCGGCAGGCGGGATTGACCACGCTCCATCGTCCTCCCTCGCACTATGGGCTATCGCTCATCCTGGGCGGTGCGGAAGCCACCTTGTGGGATGTCACCTCGCTCTACGCGAAGATGGGGCGCTGCCTGCTGGGATTGCTGCAAACGACTCCCCACCTACTCGCTTCGCAGACGGCGGAAGAAGGCGGAAACTTCTTCCATCCGGGCGGCACGTGGCAGGTGTTCGACGCCCTCACCGAGGTCAACCGTCCGGAAGAAATCGACTGGAAGTCCATCCCCTCCATGCACCCCGTGGCTTGGAAGACCGGCACCAGCTATGGTTTCCGCGATGCCTGGGCGGTGGGTGTCACGCCGCGCTATGCAGTAGGCGTATGGGTGGGCAATGCATCGGGCGAAGGCAAGCCGGGATTGGTGGGCGCACGCACGGCCGGCCCCGTCCTCTTCGACGTACTGAGCCTCCTGCCCGCCGCCCCAGCGTGGTTCGAGCGTCCGGAGGGCATCTTCGTCGATGCCGAGGTTTGCCGCCTCTCCGGACATCTGAAAAGCCGCTTTTGTGAGGAGACCGACACCGTGCTCATCCTGCCTGCCGGACGTCGCACCGCTGCCTGCCCCTATCATCATCCCGTCCTCCTCACCGCCGACGGCACGTACCGCGTCCACCGGGAGTACGCCGCCGGCGAGCCTACACAGGAGGCCAACTGGTTTGTCCTACCCCCTGTATGGGAGTGGTACTATCGGCAGCATCATCCCGAATATCGCCCGTTGCCCCCCTTCAAAGCCGGACAGGGGGAGGATGCCTTCCAATCCCTGCAGTTCATCTACCCCACCCCCGGTGCGCGCATCACCCTCCCCCGCCAACTGGACGGCACACCCGGACATCTCGTAGCCCGCGTGGCACACGGACAAGCCAACGCCACGCTCTACTGGCACCTGGATGACACCTATCTGGGTGAGACACACGATTTCCACGAGATGCTCCTGCAACCCGCGCCGGGCCGCCACTCGCTCACGGTCGTGGACGGGGAGGGAGACACTGCGTCCGTCACTTTCCGCATCGAAGAGTAGGACTTGTGCCGGACAAGTCAGCACCTCGAATAGGCATCAATGCCATTGATGACCACCATCAATGCCATTGATGACCACCATCAGTGCCATTGATGACTATCATCAGTGCCATTGATGGTATGTCTAGTCCGTACCTCGTCCCCGTCAAGTCCGTAGGAAGAGCAGGTCAACTTGCGGACCCGGCAGGGTCTTTTAGTGTTTTTAACGGAAACAACCCGTGGGAATCATCGCATATTGTCGCGGAAATCCGTACATTTGTGTCATTAAAAACAATCTTCTACATTTTACTAATTAATAACCTTTTGTTATGAAGACAAACTTAAGCTCCCAGATTACGCTCAACCGCGTATCTACCCGGTACTACCGGCCGGAGAACGCCTTCGAGCGTTCCGTGCTCACCCGCCTGGAGAAGATCCCCACGGACATCTATGAAACCGCCGAAGAGGGTGCGAACTATATCGCCCTGGAAATCGCCCAACTCATCCGCGAGAAGCAAAAGGCCGGACGCTTCTGTGTGCTGGCCCTGGCCGGCGGCAACTCCCCCCGCAATGTCTATGCGGCCTTAGTCCGTATGCACCAGGAAGAGGGTTTGAGCTTCCGCAACGTCATCATCTTCAACCTCTACGAATACTATCCCTTGGCACCGGACGCCGTGACCAGCAACCTCAACTCCTTGAAGGAGATGCTGCTGAACCACGTGGACATTGACCCGCAAAACATCTTCAGCCCCAGCGGCACCATCCCCAAGGACACCATCTTCGAGTATTGCCGCCTCTACGAGCAACGCATCGAGAGCTTCGGCGGCATCGACTTCGCACTGGTAGGCATCGGCCGCGTGGGCAACATCGGCTTCAACGAACCCGGCTCGCGCCTCAACTCCACCACCCGCCTCATCCTGATGGACGGTGCCTCGCGCAATGAGGCCGCCAAGATATTCGGCACGCTGGACAACACGCCCATCAGCGCCATCACCATGGGTGTCTCCACCGTCCTGGCTGCCAAGAAGGTCTACTTGATTGCCTGGGGTGAGGAGAAAGCCGCCCGCATCAAGGACTGCGTGGAAGGTCCCGTCACCGATGCCATCCCTGCCTCCTACCTCCAGACGCACAACAACACGCACGTTGTCCTCGACCTCTCCTCCGCCTCCAACCTGACGCGCATCCAGCGTCCGTGGCTGGTGACTTCGTGCGAATGGACGGACAAGCTCATCCGCAGCGCGATAGTATGGCTCTGCCAACTGACCGGCAAACCCATCCTGAAGCTGACGAACAAGGACTACAACGACCACGGCCTGAGCGAACTGCTGGCCCTCTACGGCTCGGCCTACAACGTCAACATCAAAATCTTCAACGACCTGCAACACACCATCACCGGATGGCCGGGCGGCAAGCCCAATGCCGATGATACCTATCGCCCTGAACGTGCCATGCCCTATCCGAAGCGCGTCATTGTCTTCTCCCCGCACCCGGACGATGATGTCATCTCCATGGGCGGCACCATCCGTCGCCTGGTAGAGCAGAAACACGACGTGCATGTGGCCTACGAGACCTCCGGCAACATTGCCGTGGGCGACGAAGAGGTAGTGCGCTTCCTCCACTTCATCAACGGCTTCAACCAGTTGTTCAATGACAGCGGCGACCAGGTCATCAACGAGAAGTACAAGGAAATCCGCCAGTTCCTCCGCGAGAAGAAGGACGGCGACATCGACACGCGCGACGTCCTCACCATCAAGGGTCTCATCCGCCGCGGCGAGGCACGCACGGCCTGCACGTACAACAATATCCCGCTGGATCACTGCCACTTCCTCGACCTGCCTTTCTATGAGACGGGCCGCATCCAGAAGAACCCCATCAGCGAGGCCGACGTGGAGATCATCCGCAACCTGCTCCGCGAGGTGCAGCCGCATCAGATCTTCGTGGCCGGTGACTTGGCCGACCCGCACGGCACCCACCGCGTCTGCACGGATGGCGTCTTTGCCGCCATCGACCTGGAGAAGGAAGCCGGCGCCGAATGGCTGAAGGATTGCCGCATCTGGATGTACCGCGGTGCCTGGGCCGAATGGGAAATCGAGAACATCGAGATGGCCGTGCCCATCAGCCCCGAAGAGCTCCGCGCCAAGCGCAACGCCATCCTGAAGCACCAGAGCCAGATGGAGAGCGCTCCTTTCCTGGGCAATGACGAACGCCTCTTCTGGCAACGCAGTGAAGACCGCAACCGCGCCACGGCCACGCTCTACGACCAGCTGGGCTTGGCTTCCTACGAGGCGATGGAGGCATTTGTAGAATATATCCCGCTGTAACTAAACAGGGATTTGACGCAGCTAAACAGGGACTTGACGCTTGCCAAATCCCTGTTTAGACACAGAAAGAGGGTGTTTGCTACGAACAAACACCCTCTTTCTCATTTCCGGCAATTCTCTCTCACCGGGTGAACTGCAACGTCATCTTTTCTCCGTCGTATATCTCGCGGAATCCGATGCCGCGCTCCGACAGATATTCTTTCAGGTCATTGAATGCCGATGGGTCATTCAGGACGATTTCCACCTCTTCGCCCCCACCGGCCGTACAGATAGCCTCCATGGCAGGAACCAGGGGATTGTAGCGGAGCGGGCGGGTCGTGTCAACGTACTTATTCATGGTCGGTCTCTTCCTCTTCATCCGGCTCGGCCATCCATTGCAAATACAGCTGAATGAGTTGCTGAAGTCCGAATGCCTTCATATTATTATGATATATCACGTCAATGCACAGGTCCAGCAAGTCCTTGCTGTCCTCCTCCTGCGAGGCGATGAGCGAGCGTATGTTCAGCTTCAGCTTGTCCAGCACCGTCTCGTCCACGATGCCATTGCTGTCAATCAGATGGCGGAACAGCCCGTATTTCTCGATAGTCTCCAGGTTCTTCTCCGATACCGCTATGCGGCGCGTGCCACTCACGTTGGCTTGTATGGTATAAGTCTTCATTGGGTTTGATATGTTAGGTTGATACGGGCAAAGATAGGTCTTTTTGCCAAAGGAGCACAGAAAACAATGTTAATCTGTGTAATCTCCATCGAAAACACCTATCTTTGCGCCATGAAAGAATACAAACTGACCGATTGGTTGCCCACCACCAAGAAAGAAGTGGAACTGCGCGGATGGGATGAACTGGACGTAATCCTGTTCAGCGGCGATGCCTATGTGGACCACCCCTCCTTCGGGGCGGCGGTCATCGGGCGTATCCTCGAAGCCGAGGGACTTCGCGTGGCCATTGTTCCCCAACCTAACTGGCGTGACGACTTGCGCGACTTCAAGAAGCTGGGCCGTCCCCGCCTGTTCTTCGGCATCAGTGCAGGATGCATGGACTCCATGGTCAACCGCTATACGGCCAACAAACGGTTGCGCAGCGACGATGCCTATACCCCCGATGCCCGTCCGGACATGCGGCCGGAGTATCCCATCATTGTCTATACGCAGATCCTGAAGAAGCTCTTCCCTGATGTTCCCGTGGTCGTGGGAGGCATAGAGGCCAGCATGCGCCGCCTCACCCATTACGACTATTGGCAGGACCGCGTGCGTCCCAGCATCCTGGTGGACAGCGGGGCGGATCTCCTGATCTATGGCATGGGCGAACAACCCATCACCGCCCTTGCCCGCGCCATCCCGCCTTATACCCCGGCGTCCGACCTCTTACCGCTGGTTCAGGATATTCCCCAAATAGCCTACCTCACCTCCGCTTGCGAAGCCCGCGAAGAAGACATCCGGCTCTATTCGCACGAAGAGTGCCTGCAAGACAAGCGCAAACAATCGCAGAACTTCCGCCATATCGAGGAGGAGAGCAACAAATATGCCGCCCAACGCATCCTGCAAAGTGTAGGCAGACAAACCGTGGTGGTCAATCCGCCCTATCCGCCCATGACGGAGGCCGAGTTGGACCATTCATACGACCTGCCCTACACCCGCCTGCCCCATCCCAAATACAAAGGCAAGCGCATCCCCGCCTATGATATGATTAAGTTCTCTGTCAACATCCATCGGGGATGCTTCGGCGGCTGTGCCTTCTGCACCATCTCGGCTCATCAAGGCAAATTTATCGTCAGCCGCTCGAAGGAAAGTATCCTGCGGGAAGTGAAGGCCATCATGGAGTTGCCGGACTTCAAGGGCTATCTGAGCGACTTGGGCGGACCCAGTGCCAACATGTACCGCATGAAGGGAAAAGACACGAATCTCTGCCACAAGTGCAAGCGTCCTTCGTGCATCCACCCCTCCGTATGCCCCAACCTGAACGCCGATCACCGTCCCTTGCTGGACATCTACCGTGCCGTAGACTCCCTGCCCGGCATCAAGAAGTCCTTCATCGGGAGTGGCGTGCGCTATGACCTCCTCCTGCATCCCTACAAGGACCCGCAACTGGTGGAGGCCGCCCGCGAATACACCCGCCAGCTCATCACCCGCCATGTCAGCGGACGTCTGAAAGTAGCGCCAGAACACACTTCAGATCGCGTGCTCCGTATCATGCGCAAGCCATCGTTCCAATTGTTCGAGACCTTCAAGAAGCTATTCGACCGCATCAACCGCGAGGCCGGACTCCGCCAACAACTCATCCCCTACTTCATCTCCAGCCATCCCGGTTGCCACGAGGAAGACATGGCCGAACTGGCCGTCATCACCAAACGCCTGGACTTCCACCTAGAGCAGGTGCAGGACTTCACGCCCACTCCCATGACCGTATCCACCGAGACCTGGTACACGGGCCTCCATCCCTACACCCAGGAACCCGTGTTCAGCGCCAAGACCAAACAGGAGAAACTGGCCCAGCGTCAGTTCTTCTTCTGGTACAAGCCCGAAGAACGGCGTGCCCTCATCAACGAACTTCGGCGCATCGGCCGGCAGGACCTGATTGACAAACTCTACGGAAAAAAGAGATAGGTGAAAAAAAATCCTCCTGCCCCGGTACTACTACCCAAGGAGCAGGAGGATCTATTTTGTTGTATCTATGTTTCAGAGGTTTGCCACACTTGCGTTCCTTTAGTTCAAGTAGGCAATCAGTTCTTTGGCCGAAATATCCTTGGCCACAATCAATCCATTCTCATCCAGTAAATAGTTCGCAAATCCTCCGCCCAACTGATACTTCTTATACAGGTCGGAAGCCTCGCCCTCTGTTTCCACAAAACAAGCTAGCGTAACTATTTGGTCCTTACGAATGGTTTCCTTGAAGATAGATTCATATTCATCAAATGAGATGGAAACCATTTCCACACTATCCGGGCAAGCCGTACGGAACGCTTCATTCAAAGCGGCGTTGCACATACGCGAGGGAGCGTCATAGCTTGCCCAAAAACTCAATAACACATACCTGCCTTTCAGCTTGGAAAGACTGAAGTCGTGTTGTTCGGATGACGGTGCTTGGAGTTCAAAATCCGGAGCAATATCACCCACGTTCAAACCTCCCATAGGTTTGTCTTTGTTTACAAAAGAAGTCAAGGAACTAATCAACAATACAACAAAAATCCATTTTACATGTCTCATGCAATACGGTTTTGGTTAATACTATCCGGAACCCGTTCACACGGTGATTTCCCTTCCGGACCTTGCTTGTCTCAGGCCTTCAATACTGACATTCAAGACCTTTGCCTTTGAAATCGGGGGCAAAGTTAAGCAAAGAGAGTACAATTATCCAAATAAACAAGTCAAAAAGTGACTTTTTTACCCTAAAATTTTATGTTGTTTAGCATAAAATTGAGGTATATGACTATCCTTCCAAGTTTTTTCCCTACCTTTGTGCGTGTTTATGAACATTCCGGAAAACTATTTATACCTTATTATATTATATACAAATCACATCCTATGCAAACACCTTCTGCTACAGAACTGATTCTGATCCGCATTACGGGCGAAGACCGCCCCGGACTGACCGCTTCGGTCATGGAAATCCTCGCCAACTATGACGCCACCATCCTGGACATCGGCCAGGCCGACATACACAGCACCCTTTCTCTCGGCATCCTTTGCAAGACCGAGGAACAACATTCCGGCTTCATCATGAAGGAACTGCTCTTCAAGGCTTCCGCCCTGGGTGTATCCGTACGCTTCTACCCCATCAGCTCCAAAGAGTACGAAGACTGGGTGAACATGCAGGGCAAGAACAGATATATCCTGACCCTCTTGGGCCGCAAGCTCTCGGCCGGCCAGATTGCCGCAGCTACACGTATTCTCGCCGAACAAGGGATGAACATCGATGCCATCAAGCGTCTGACGGGCCGCATTCCTCTGAATGAAACCGAGGCCAAGACCAAAGCCTGCATCGAGTTTTCCGTCCGTGGCACCCCGAAAGACCGCGAACAGATGCAAGCCCAACTGATGAAGATGGCTTCGGAACTGGAGATAGACTTCTCCTTCCAGTTGGACAACATGTACCGCCGCATGCGCCGCCTCATCTGCTTCGACATGGACTCCACCCTCATCGAGACGGAAGTCATTGACGAACTGGCCATGCGTGCCGGCGTGGGCGACCAGGTAAAAGCCATCACCGAGCGTGCCATGCGGGGCGAGATAGATTTTGTGGAAAGCTTCCGCGAACGCGTAGCCCTCTTGAAAGGACTGGATGTCTCCGTCATGCAGGACATTGCCGAACATCTCCCCATCACCGAGGGAGTGGACCGCCTGATGTACGTCCTCAAGAAATACGGCTACAAGATAGCCATCCTCTCCGGCGGCTTCACCTATTTCGGCGAATACCTGCAGAAGAAGTACGGCATAGACTACGTGTACGCCAACGAACTGGAGGTAGAAAACGGCAAGCTGACCGGCCGTTATGTGGGCGATGTCGTAGACGGCAAGCGCAAGGCCGAACTGCTCCGTCTCATTGCCCAAGTAGAGAAGGTAGACATAGCCCAAACCATTGCCGTGGGCGACGGAGCCAACGATCTCCCCATGTTGGGCGTAGCCGGTTTGGGCATCGCCTTCCACGCCAAACCCAAGGTAGTGGCCAACGCCCGCCAGTCCATCAACACCATCGGCCTGGACGGTGTCCTCTACTTTCTGGGCTTCAAAGATTCGTATATCGATGCGCCGAAATAAGAAAGAGCTTCCTCTCTACCCGGGCTTCTTCAAGAAAAAAGACAGGGCAGTCGGAACGGCATAAATGCCTCGGCTGCCCTACATAATATACGACATATATAGGATTGGCAATGATGGTCATGCCGTTCTCTTCAGTTATCAGTTTCCGCAAAGGTAAAGCATTGACAAAGCCAAAGCTATAAAAAAGCTATACAAAAGGAAACGTCTTGAACACCTTATCCTGATGAATAGCCATATCTCTCAACCTTTTCTCAATGCTTTGCCAATCATAATTCCCTGAAAGCATGACAATATCTTCGTCAAAATCTATATCCTCAAAATAAGTAATAGCTTTGAATGGTCTGATTACATTGGAATCAACATACTTACGTTCGTAACATTTCAACATGGAATAGAACGAAAATCGTGTAGACAAAAAAGCAATATCTATGAAATCTTTCAAGCGAGAACCATTATCTACAATGGCAGATAATTTCATCGCCGCAATGTCTTCCAAACTATATAATCTGAATCCTTTTTCCCGATAGGGTACTTCCAAATATCCATAAGCATGAGTGATGCAATCAATTTTGACTCCGGCAATAGTTCCTTTCAACGTATTCTTGGCAGAAAACCCTGTGCTGAAACCATAATTTTCTTCCAGAAAAATCCTTAATTCAGTCACATCAAATGCACAAGAAGTGAACAAGTCCAAGTCTACGGATCTCCTATGTCCCAAATACAAAGCAAGTGCCGTACCACCAGCAAGACAGAATTGTTCCATTATGTCTTCTGCCTGCAACTTCTTCAAGAGTTCAAGTGTTGTTCCCTCAACTGTCTCCGTGTGTAACATTTCAGTTCCTCCATTTTAAGTCCGAAAGCGGTGCAGGCAAAGTGCATTTCCCTTGAAGGGAGAAAAGAAATCTCCTTTATAATATTCCGAAAACCTTCCATGCCTCCATACAAATCGAATGCGGCAAAATAGTCTGACAGCCCTCCCCTCTCCAAAATGCGGGAGACAACGATTTTTCTAGACTTCCACCAATTGAAAGTCGAAAGATCGTACTCCCACAGCAACGAAGGAGAAACTACATATTTCCCTTTATGGTTCTTATAATCATCTAGTATGGTCATCCGCAAATACTCCTTCTTAACTTCAGAAACTGCTCCTTAGATATGCCTTAGCACACCTTATCTTCCGACAAAGATAAATTATAAACTGATAAAATACAAATCAAAAGTCATAAAAAAGCAGCCGGAGACCCACATACGTCCCCGGCTGCCGTCTAAAACATGTAACCGCCTTACCTATTTTGTCATTGTCATCAATTGCTAATCCGCCTTTGTCCCTATGTTCTTATATCTAAATCGTAAACGTAAGCACTCTATTCGGAACCGCCATGAAGCTTGATCGTGCTTATCACACTGTGGTAAGTGGTAGCCATCTTCGCCCCTTCATCGCTGCCGTAATGGAGGGGAGTTGTTCCGTTGGATGGTCAGTTTCCGGATGGTACGTTCGGCAAGGTTGTTGTCTATCGGTAATTCACCGTCCTGCAAGTAAGCAAAGAGCTCTTTCCAAAAATGCCTCAGGTAGTTCAGGGCTTTCGTATAAAAGGGACTTCGGAATTCCGCTTCCTTTGACAACTCGCTGTCCAAACGGCTTCGTATCCTTATCACTACTTCCTTGGCCGGGAGACTCTGCCGTTCCTTCAATCTCTCTCCGGGGGAAAGACCCGCCTTGTCATACTGACGTTCCTTGGCGAACAGCTCGCTCATGTCTTCCACAAACCGCGCGGCATCCGCTTCCCCGCCTTGGTTGGCGGCCTTCACGAACTTGTTCCGCGCATGGGCCATGCAGACCTGATGGACGGTGTCTTTGAACTTTGCAGACTTCATCTCGTCACCGATGAACACGTAGGCGTTGTATCCGTCGGACATCACGCTCTTCAATTCTGCATCGCCCAGGAAGTCCGTAAGGACATCGCGCCCACGGGAACCGTCCTCGTAAAAGAAGATGGCCACTTTCTGAGACTTGTTCACAATTTATCGCATGAGTGGTACAAAGGAGTACCCGCCACGCCTGTACGCTTGTAAGTATCAGGCCGGTTGGACAGGTCACGCTCCTGCCTGGGGGCTGAGGATTCAGGCTGGGAATGCCCGGTATCAACCGAGTCTGTCCGGAGTGAGCCTTCCGTGCCGTCAAAGTCGTCTTTCTCGTCATTGCGGTCAGGTTCCGGCTTTTCAGCCTCACCGGAATCTTTCCCTTTCCGTATCCGCTGGCGCTTCCCACCGTAACGTTCCTCATTGGCCTGGCCAAGTCGTTCCCGAAGGGAGCGGTTCTCACGCTCGGCAGCCTTGAGCCGCCGGCTTTTCTCAAGCAGTTCCGCTTTCATGGACGAATGCTCGGACATAAGGACGGACATCTTCTCGTCAAGTTCTTTCTGCCGCGCCATGAACTCCTCCAGGACAAGTTCCATCGCCTTCTTCGTCAGCTCGTCTTCCCGGTGACGTTCGGCCAGGTATTGGATGAAACGGTCTTTCTGATCGTCTGCCATGCCTTCACTGTAATTTATGGGACTGCGGGAACAGGTTTCCCTGTCCAGCAGTTCCCGTTTCGAGGCTATTATCTGTTGCAGTTCGATCATACGTAAACCTTTGTCTTGCAGAAACAAAGATACGGAAATATTCACAAACTCGCAACTATAAAAACAACTTAATTACTTGATTTTTATGATTTTAACTATCGGATTCTCCAGTATCAGAACCACGTCTTTCCAGTCAATCCGATAGAGGCTCACATTCCCTTTACGCTCCACTTTCAGGAACTGGTAACCCGCCACGCTCAACATAACCCCTCCAGTTTCCCTATCATGCGGACCAAGTCCTGATAGCTTAGGTTCTTTTGAGACAGATGAAGGCCGTTGCTCATGCGCAGATCAATCCATATACGTACCGGAGGGACGGAGCCGGAAGAGGAGGGACTGGCAAGACGGTCGGAGTCTGCATCAGGCTCATCCTCACCTCCAGGACGACCGTCAACCGACACTTCAACGATCTTCTTGCGGGTGTCCTTGTACCATTTCTCAAAAATGTTGTAAGGAACCTTGTTCTTCAAACAAAACGACTGGAGGGACTCACCATGGGGCAAAGCCTCCGTCTGGTACTGGAAGTAAAAACGTTCCAAGTCTTCGCTGCTATACATAGAATTTAAAGTTTTAAGTTCGCAGCGAAGGTAGGGATTCTAATCAATAGCCCTAATTTGAGTGCTTACAGAAGATATACTGCATCGACCAGGTAAGTATATTGAAAAATGCCTGTCTTCCGTAACAATGCAAGTGGCACACCTTCTTAGTGCTGCTGAAGGTAGTGAAAGATGCATTGGGTGTCGCGGTGCTTGCAGTAAATGTCCATTGATTTATCTCTTATTTACCAATGAGTTATACAAAGTCAAACACCTCTTAATCATTAGCTCTTTACGGAATAGATTTTCGTAACGTTTTAATGCACCTTGCGAAAACTGTCTATATCTATTTTCATCCGATGTCAAATATATTATGGCATCTGCAATAGATTTCGCATCCTCGGTTGGAACATTTATTCCAGAAACTCCATCCTCATTCACCCAATCAACACCAGAACCATCTATTTTTGTTGCCACAACAGGTTTTCCACACGACATTGCTTCTATTTGAACTATTCCAAAAGCCTCAGTTTTCCAAATAGAACTTAATACATATACATCGCATGCACCATAATATACTGAGAGTTCAGCATCTGGTATCCGACCTAATAATCTGACCTTATTGTTTAGGCCATTTTGTTGTATTACACTTTCCAATTCCTCTTTTAATGGTCCACTACCACCTATCAAAATTACATATTGGTCTGATAAATACTTAGCTGCTTCTATTAAATATTTGTATCCCTTATATTCCACCAAACGTCCCAATGAAAATATAAGCTTCTTATTTGGGTATTTATCCTTCAATGAATCAACAGCTTCTTTATTACAGATGATTGGGTCGATGCCTATTGGTATACAAATCTTATGCAATGATGCCTTTTGTAAAAATGGAGAACATTGCAAATATTTCGGACTTGTACCAACGATTACATCTGCACGATTTATTAGCCAAGATTGTAATGGCTCATAAAATTTCAACAGCTTTTTCTGTTTCAATATATCACTATGCCAATGTAAGATAACTTTTCCTTTATAACCAGACAATCTTAATGCCAAAGCTGCCATTGGATCTGGATGGTGAATATGGATTATATCATAATTCCTACAAATCCGCCGCAGTTTAACGATCATGGTTGGGGATATCATTGTCGCATAAAATTTAAACCAGGTTGATGTACAAAAGATTTTCGAATTATAAATACAAATTATTCGATTCGTCTTGCCATCAAATGCACATAACATATCAGATTTTATATCAGCAAATTTGGATACCCCTTCCACTATATCAAACATAACCTTTTCAATACCACCGAGAATGGGATAAAACTTACCTAACTGAAGTATTCTTATCATATTATACCGACTCGTTTAACTGTTCGAAAAATTTAACACATAAGACAAATTAAAAATATTGATATGCCAAATGGTATTAATACACTATAAATTGCATATATTCCAATTCATATATCAATAAGAGTTCATGATATTTTAATTGGAAATTCTAATAAGTATATGATTATTATTCACTACCTATTTTCACATTTTTTCATGGCAGTAATAATCAATCGCCTTATATATTTGCTGAAAGAAAATGCTGATGCCACTAAATATTTCCACAATGGAATTAAGTTTTTTGAATATAGAGTTGCATAATTCCTAAGCTCTCCTTTTTCCATTGACCATAATTTAGCGGACAATCCTGAGGCTCCGAATGTTGGTTTATCATATAATATCACCAAAGGATCCCTCAACAAAGCACAGCTATGATTTGTAAAAGCAATTTGTAGCCACAAATTATAATCTTCTGAATACTTACGCCCCTCCGTAAATTTATGCTCATTTAATACAGTTTTCTCCGCAACAACAGTAGGTGTAATAAAATAATTCTTATATAGCAACAAATCTTTAGGAATCATTCTCAAGCCATTATTGGAAGAATTTATTTTTGCACTTCCTATTGAATAATTGCATCCTAATAATTTTATTTTTGGATGATTGCGAAAACATTCCATCTGCCTTTCTAATTTTGTTGATATCCATCGGTCATCAGAATCCAAAAATGCAATATACTCTCCCTTAGCATGGTCTATAGCAAAATTTCTCGCTGATGCCGGACCTGCATTTGCTATAGAATAAACTGTTAAATCAAGCTCGTTATATTTTATAGCATATTGTTTCACTACAGCTAAAGTATCATCCTTCGAACCGTCATTCACCACAATGACTTCCAAATTCTTATACGTTTGCTGACGTACAGATTCCAGACAATCTATAATAGTATTTTCGGCATTATAAGCTGGTATTATGACACTGACCAATGGGTTCATACGCAATCTACTCTTCTAAGTTCATTCTCAAATATATGTGTATTTCTTTCAAGACTAATTTTATCCGACAATCCTTTCAGACCTGCACTGAAATTATCACATAAGTTTCCTTTAACAATATCACGAATGACCTGCGCCAATTCTTCTACGGTATTCCCAACATAACCTATCGGACAACCATCCAATAGATAATCAAAATAGTCATTATGCAGTGCGATAATAGGTTTGTTCATTTTAACAGCATCCAATATCGCTCCGCTAGCTGTGAACCGATAAGAACCGATTGGATACAAATACAACAAATAATCAAGTCGCTGTACCTCCTTTTCAAATTCATCACGAAGCAATCCATTTTTATGTCCTATCCAAGTTATATTATCTCCCAACTGAATTCCATCCGCATACACCCGGCCAACACTATAGAGCTCCAACTTTCCATCCTCCAATAAATCCTTTAATAAATCTGACAAGCGAAGCAATTCTTTCAAGCCTTTTGACGCTTTCATTGTGCCTACTGTACCTATGCGCATCGGACTTCCCTCACACTTCTGTGCCTTATAGTCATCAAATTCATTTAGAATATAAGGGTGGCAAATGGATATAATATGTGAAAACAGATTAGGGTAAATATTTGACAAATTCTTTCGTATAGAATCTCCCAAGACCATTACATAAGCCGGACTTTTCATAAACAAATAATGAAAACTGAATCTCATGCTTTGTCTATACCAACCTGAGGTCTTAAGATATGATACTTTTCCTTCCAAAAACTCCAATTCTCCGTGAAATAAAAATACCACTTTCTTTCTCAATAAGATATTTAGCAATAATATAAATGGAAGAGACAGTTTATTTGTATAATTATAGAAAAGGAATGTGTTATAAGGAGTTATAAGATATTGATATAATGTAAGGAAAAAACCCCATAGATCTCTTAGGCGTGCGCCTATAGGAGTCTCTTGTTCAAAATTAACCATCACATTATAATGAACATTGGTTGATGATTTCCCATCTGTACGTATAAATACTTGTTGTTGATTTAAAGTTGCAGTCTTCCCACTAAAATATTGAACTTCCTTAAATATAGAAGCACACATTTTCACGAAAGAATAGTTTATAACTTCATGGAATGTTCCTACTGCATAGTAATCCACGATTTTTACTTTTTCCATTTATGCAAAGAAGCTAATTAAATAAAACGCAATGATAAGGAATATACAAATCTTCGTAATTAAATATTACTCCTCTAAATCTAACACATAAATAAAGGAGTACTATGGATGACAAAGCCAGCGCATTTTTTTTGCTCATACGTACTGTAAATATGAAAGGTAATAACAAGATTTGCGACATATCGGTATATGATGCCATTCGACCTAATGCTACCGATAAAGGAGTGGATATTAGAAATAAGATGAAGCTATAAAAAGACATGTTGAAAAAGCCATCTAACACAGGATCAGACTTCCGCCTTACATTCAACAAATATAAAGGAAGAAAGAAATAAAAGGACCTATTTATACAACCTCTGAGCAATACTTCCGTGGAAGAATAAGCCGAACCGAAAGTCTCTTCCGAGTTTCCCATATATTCATTCAGCCTAGCTTCAAAAAATGCACCGCCAACGCCATAAAGCAAGTTGGTAAATATTTGACCGGCAAATATGGATATTACAAAAACTACCGAAATAGTTAATACATATACTTTAGCAGGAATATATCTGTTCCAAAGAAAATAAAAAGGGAAAGCTATTATTACAGTGACATGAAAACTCATAGCAATAGCTATAATACAAACAAAAGGTATTAACTTTCTCTCCTGAATAAATTTCCAAGAAAAAACGAAAAGACTTATGGCTATTGTTTGTCGCACAGGAAACATATGTGCGAATCCAACGGCAAACCATATCAATAGTGAAAAGAGAGGAAAAGGCGAGTATTGCCATAGCCTTTTGGCCACAGGCACTATGCATAAGATTGCAATAATTCCTAAATGCAAAGTGTAGCTCAAATACCTGGAATCAATATGGCATAACCATGTAAATCCCGGTTCCATATGTCCCAAATCAGGATCTATAGCGACCAATGAAAAATAGTCATAATAAGGAGCCCAGTCAGTTCCATTTTCCCATCTTAGCATAGACAAAAGGAATACTATGGATAGAATCCCTATATATGCGGATTTATAAAACAGAGGGAATTTACGTATCTTTACGTTGCAGACCTCCATGATAAATAGAACAGATAATACTATGAAAATGAGATATAAATACATAAAAAAGCATCCAATTCCTTTGGACACATTCCCTACCCTTGTGTCTACTTGCAATTAGGGGCTAGTAAAAAGATAGGGATCGTGGATAATTTTATGACAGTTAATATAGCAGAGCCTCACTCGCAACTATATCTAAAAAAATAAGTTTTCAACGAAAGTAGAAATTCTAATCCATACAATGGCTTACTTATCCATTTAATAGCGTTTTTACCCAATTATCTATGCGTAAAGATTCTAGATAATTAGTTATTTCTTTATTCGGTACATATTCTGAACATATAAAATCCTTATTTAATATCGGAGACTCTCTTTCTATGCAGCATATGTTATTTTTATCCCAAAATGGCAAATCTTTAACAGCCTGATTGGTGGTAATAATTTTTTTCTTATTTCCCATTGACGATATCATTCGGTTGGTCAATCCGGTTTGATAAGGTAGTTCCACGTCTAATATACAACTTGAATTTTGCATAATAGATCCGACCTCATTGCCAGTAAACGGTGTATTGCATATATAATCTTCTTTTATACTTCCACGCAAAACATTATACCCATCAATATAACCTATTGCATCAGGGGTTAATTTCGTTTTATAATAAAAATATCTGATAAGGTCTAACAATGAAAGTCGCCTCTCTTTATATACTAGTTTTATAAAATGATTTATTTTGAGTTCATCACATTGCCTGATTATTTTCCTAATTATTTGGAATCTATCCGAATGCAGAGTTCCTATAAATGACAAATCATATTTTATATCAGAGAGCAATTTGTCATTACTATTTTGTATCCAATATAGCGGCAAATATTTCAAATTCTCTTTTTGAGCATCCGTATAATCAAAACTAAATATCGAATCAAAATATGGGAAACTATTGGAAAAATCAAAATATGATACGCTATCCCACAAATACAATATAGCTTTAATGTTTGGATTGTTCCTACGTAATTCTGTCAAAATTGAAGGATGAAAGCTAAAACCATTAATGCAAATAAAATAATCATAAACTCCCTCTATCCTATCTCTATATTGCTTTAAATATTTCAGATGGGGTTCATACAAATTGTAATAAATTCTTTTTAATGAGCGAAACGAGCTCGTAGAAGAATAAGGGTTAATTCTTTGAGATGCATCTGGAATGAATGTGACTTCACAATATTGCCTTTCCAATTCTTCCTGAATTTGTTTATACAACGAATAAAATGGAGGTGCATATAGCAAGACTTTTTTACATTTATCCATACTTGACACAACTTTGAAAATAAGAATTACGCAAAATTCATTAATGAGCAATGGGACATTTAAATAGATCTTATATCAGTATCGTAACATGATTTTCTTTATCTTCTCCGCATCCCCATACACACACGGCGAATCATACGCCCTGTCCGGATAAACTCCATACTCCAACTTAATCTTCAGATGATGCTCCCGAATATATTGTTCCACACGCTCCGCCAGGCTCACCGGCTTGCCGCTACAACAGTTGATGATACCCGTCACTTCCGTCTGGGTGGACACGCTTGCTATTTGGTGCGCCAATTCCGTCACTGTAATAAAGTCGTATTTATTCTTGCCTGTAGTAAAGGGGAATGTTTCCTTTCCTGCCGCATCCGCTTCCAACAGTTTGGTGAAGATGGAGTGGTTATTTTTGTCATCGCCCAGAATGTAAAAGGCACGGCACCATTGCAGGAGACAGTCTTTATCTTTACAATACAGCAACATCACACGTCTCAAGGCATCTTTGGCAATGCCATACATGGACAAGGGATTGCAAGGGGTATGCTCGTCTATTGCCCCTTCATGATAACCGACCTCGTGCATCGTACCCATCACCACCAAGTGTTTCAAGCCACTGTCAATCATGGAAGTCAGGAACTTGAAATGTGCAGACAAATCGCCCAAATGGTTCTTAGAGTTATGCACAAAGCCATCACGCCAGGCCAAATGAATGCACACGTCCGGACGGTTCAACTGTTCATAGATGTCCTCGGGAGCTTCGAACAAGTTCATTTCTTGTTTCTCGGCCCGTTCGTCTACATCCGTCAGATGCAGGTCACAAGCCAGAACCTGATGACCCATCTCCAGCAATTCGCGCACCACGTGCCGACCGATGTATCCGTTGGCACCGGTAACCAGTATTCTCATACGCTCAAAAGATTTTTATTTATACAGTCCTTTCCGTTTCATTTCCTCGATGGAAGCCTCGTACTTGTCTTCTTGCACTTCCTGCGCATTTACCCATTTGACGAACTCCCCTATCCCGTCGCTGAAACTCCATTTAGGCTCAAAGCCGAGAATCGTGCGGGCGGCAGTGATGTCGGCAAAATTGTGACGGATGTCGCCCAAGCGGTAATTGCCGGAAACGGTCACGGGAACTTCCTTGCCGTACTTTTCTATCAGTGTTTTGGCTACGGTCAGCACATCGGTCGGAACACCCGTACCCACATTGAACACATGCCCGTTGGCTTCTTCCTTCTCAATGCCCAGGATGGTAGCATCCACTACATCATCTATATACACGAAGTCGCGCGTTTCCTTACCGTCCTCGAAGATGTTCAGTCCGTTACCGTTCTTGATGCGGGTGGAAAAGATAGACAGGATGCCCGTGTAGGGATTGGAAAGGGATTGTCCGGGACCATAGACATTCTGATAACGGTAGGACACGGCGGCGATGCCGATGGACGGACAAACCAGATGAACCAACTGGCCTTGCACCTGTTTCGTAATACCGTAGACGGAGGTAGGATGCACCATCGAATCCTCTGTAGTGCCCACCAGTTTCAAGGGTTGGGAACAGCCGGGATACTTCACTTCAAAATCACCCTTGGCCATATCCGCATCCTGACGCTCCGCCGGATAAACATATTGCCCCAATTCCTCGCTGTAATAACGGCCTTCCCCATAGATGGCACGGGATTCCGCCACTACCACTTTCTTTACAGAATGCTTTGTATTGGTCAGGATATCCAACAACAGGGCTGTACCACCGATATTGACATCCACATACTTCTGAATCTCATACATGGACTGTCCCGTACCCGTCTCGGCGGCCAGGTGTACCACACATTCGATGCCATCCAAGGCCTTCAGCCAGTCCTCACGCACTGTGACAGAACCTTGGATGAAATCCACCCTACCTTTGATGGAGTTATACAGTGGGGAAGTTTCGTCCGGATGCTCCCCGTGAATCTGTTTGGATAGATTGTCCAAGACCCGTACTTGGTAGCCTTTGGACACCAGCTTTAAGGCGAGGTTGGATCCGATGAATCCTGCTCCGCCGGTGATAAGCACATGCTTCATGCTAAGATGCATTTTGAATTTTATTTTTCGATGAAATTGCCTTGAGGATCGGTCTTGCGCCAAGTTTGGGTGGTGAAGTCGTAACGTTTGATGATTTTGGCGGGAATGCCGACGGCTACGCAATAATCGGGAAGACTTTTGTTTACCACAGAATTGGCCCCAATGGTAACATGCTTGCCTATTTTTACATTCGGCAGAATCACTGCATTGTTATAAACCTTACAATCTTCTCCTATCTCCACAAAACCTACTTCAATGTTTTGCCGTTCTATGGGAACAGAAACATCCATATACGGATGATGAATGTCTGTGATGGTCACATTGGCCGCAATGGCCGTATTTTTACCGATACGGATGCTGTTGGCACAAGTCAAATGCAAATTTTGCTGAATGCTTACCCCATCTTCCAAGATAATGGACGGAGTAAAACAAACATCATTATACTTGCTTATCCCTTGTATTCTGGCATTAAAGCCCACGAATACATTTTCACCCAATTCAACATACTGTGGAGTGATAAAATTCACCCGGTGGATATTCGCCGAAAAAGCAAGATGCTTGTAGCGAGGTTTACGCCACATGTACATAATCACTCTCAGCCCAAATCTGAATATCTTTTTTACCCCCCCCATTTTGTAAATTATTTTTAATATTCATCCACATATTCCGATTGAAATCATACTTTTTAATCACTTTTGCCGGAGCACCTACAGCCACACTATAATCGGGAATATCCTTGGTCACTACACTATTGGCACCTATCACACAGTGCTTGCCAATCCTTGCTCCCAGCACACAAACATTTTCCCCAAGCCATGAACCTTCACCTATCACTACTTCTCCGTGTTGGATAATAGGTTGATCCTTTATTGGTACATGAATATCGGCATAGCCATGCAGGTTATCAGAAATATATACTCTATCGGCCGTCAAGACATCCTTTTCCAATACAATTTTCTTCGTCGCATAGATATGGTTAAAATGACCGATGGTGACTCCGTCCTTTAATTCCAACAGACATGACTTCTCGCCAGTCAAAGGCAATGCGGCCAACCAAGTCTTGTAACCTACATAGACCCTTTGACCAATAAATACATTCTTTGCCCCATCAATATGTAAAGGAGCATGTATATAAGAATGGTATCCACAATGACCAAATTGTCCGCGTTCAAACAAAAAGAAAAACATCCGCTTGACACGCTCAAACAAACGAAATATTTCACCGAAAATTGTCATATTGCATTATCATTTCTTAGCCGGAAATACCATTCGAAGTGTTTGGGGTATATTCAGATGAAACAGCAACATCAAAGAGATTGCATAAGCCACTAAACATAGTAACTTGACAGCCATGCCTTCCCATGATATAGAAGGGAATAAATAAAACAGTCCTAAAGAAATCACTACAACTCCGATAATGGACAAAGTTTCTTTCAACATAGATTTTCCCGGATAAGTCATTCTGACAAATAAAATGGTATTCATTAAAAAGAAAGACAAGGCCGAAGAAAGGGCTGCTGCCGTCACACCCCATACAGGAGTCAAAAAGATATTCAAGCTCACACTGGTTATGGCCCCACACAAAGTTGCCATCCCCACCACTTTAGTTTTTCTTTCAGCACTCAGGACACCACCATATATCACATTCTGCCCGGTCATGATTACGCCTATTATGAGAATCGGTACAAATTTATAGGCATTATGAAATGGTTCTGCCGTGAAATAATAGAATACTTCTTGCGAAAAAAGTGTGAGTCCCAAACCTGCCACATAGATAACAACAAAGAATAAGGACTGTACCTTTCGCAGGAATTTATAATAATCGGGTGAAGAGTATCGTTTGAATATTTCAGGTTCAATAGCCTTATAACCACTTTGTATCACAATATTCAAAGCCAGCGATAACGTGAAAGCCACATTATAAATGCCAATTTCCGATATCGCCACATTCCGCTCCAATATCAAGCGGTCTGAGACACTCAATATCAGATAAGCCAAAGAACCCGGCAAAAGGGGCAGTGCATATTTTAAACCTTCCGATACATAAGAGAATCTTATTTTAACGTGAGTTCGATGAATTATAAGTACTTGTAAAATTGGTGATTAGCGAAAATTGTTGTATCTTTATAGTGCTGAATTACAAAGATTTACAAACAATAGTCGCTATGATCACCGAAAGCAAAGTT
>DXBX01000090.1 GCA_019116285.1 Candidatus Bacteroides merdigallinarum | reverse complement strand
CGCCCGGATGGTGGAATGGTAGACACGAAGGACTTAAAATCCTTTGGCCAGTAATGGCTGTGCGGGTTCAAGTCCCGCTCCGGGTACAAGGAACGGCTGTTAATCAATTGATTTTCAGCCGTTATTATTTTACCGAGTAGCCAAAGGGTATAAATAAACAACACTACCCCACTTTAAGGACAGGCATAAGATTCCCACCTTTCGATTCTGCACCTCGGAAAGCTATAAATCCCAATAATGGTTCCGCCTATTTTTGACAAATCATACAAGAGAATGAAAGAAGTAAATCCCCAAGAAACGACCCGCGCCTACGCATTTGAAATGTGGATGAATGCACCCATGCCGATGGTCACCTTTTTCAAGACAATAGATGTAACCCGCCTTGCCTGCATCAGCAAGCGGACAGGATTAAAGTTCAACACGCTGATGTGCTGGTGTATCGGAAAAGCTGCCAAGGATATCAAAGAGTTCTATATGCTTCCTGTTGGCGGAAAATTGATGCAATACGACAATCTCGCCGTCAGTACCATCGTAGTCAATCAGGAAAGCGAGGTCAGTTCCTGCGACATCCCTTTCTCTGATAATTTGCAGCAGTTCAATGCTGATTACCTAGAATTGACCCCCGAAAGGATTAAAGTTTATCAAGCCCAGATTGTGGGCAAACAATACAACGGTTCTGAAACGCTGCACAAACTTCATGGCGGTGTTGTGGGTACATGGATAGTTCTCACGGATGAACAGGTAGAAGCCTTCGATGAACACCACGTTTATCTCCCGAAAGCTGATGTCCTCCACATGGTAGTTCGTGCGGATATATTCGGCAAGACGGTTCTTTGTGAGTTCGTACCGGGTGTATGTCCGATGCGTGGCGGTCTTTCCTACTTTCAGCGCATACTGCTCGTTGTGCTGTGCGAACACTTGCAGGAGGGTCTTAGCCTTTTCTTCCTTGCCTAAAAAGGTGTTGCGTACCTTTTCTGCGGTAACATAGCCGTCCCTTTCCAGTATGGTCTGGTAGTGCTTGTACAGGGTGGCTTTGATACCGTCCAGCATTTCATTCATGCGGGTAAACTCCGCTCCACGTCCGGACACCTTTCCCGTCTTGGCTTGCCAGTTCTTGGGATTGACTTCAAGTTTGGTGTTGAACTGCGCCAGTTTCCCGTCAATGGTAATACGTGCCATAATAGGCATATTACCGTTCTTTTTTACCTTGTCCCGCTTCAAGAAAAACAATACTCGGAATGTCGATTTCATACCTCATTTTTTAAGTTACAAAACTACTTTTATTAACTCATAATGAGATAAATGCAGGGTCGCCAAATCCCGACAGCATTCCGCCAATTTCCGACAAATCGTACCCCTTTTTTGAAAATTTTGTCGGGGGTACGAATTGGGTACTAATTTTTGTCCGTCAATGCCCTCTTTTTGGCGGTCAAGGTCGCCAAAGGGCAATAAAAAAAGTCCCACAAAATATTGATTTTGTAGGACTTGTCTTTTTGTTGTCGCCTTTTGGCTTTTCTTTCAGTGATCCGCTTGGGGCTCGAACCCAAGACCCCAACATTAAAAGTGTTGTGCTCTACCTGCTGAGCTAGCGAATCAAACCTTATTGCCGTTAAGCGAGTGCAAAGGTAGGCATTTTTCTGAAAACTGCAATAGATTTCTGAATGTTTTTTGAACAAAAAAATGCAACACAGAAATAAGCTACTGATTTCCAGGAGAATGGTGAAGCGGGATATCTTCCTTATTAATGATAAAACGCTGGTAATAGGACAACATCAAGGTGGTCAAAGGCAAGGCGATAATCATGCCAAGCATCCCCATCAATGATCCCCAAACGGAAAGTGACAAAAGAATGATAGCCGGATTCAATCCCGTAATCTTGCCCATGATGCGAGGCACCAACAGCATATCTTGAATGAACTGCACCACCACAAACACGATGACGGCCCCCAACAGAATCAGCCAGAAATTTCCCCCGGTATCGGCCGCCTTCAGGATGGCCAATATGACCGTAGGTACATAGCCGATGATTTGCAGATAGGGCACCATATTCAGCAGGCCAATAAGCAAACCTAACGCCACAGCCAAAGGAAAGTCTATAATAAGGAAGCCTACCGCATGCAGGATGCCCACGCAAAACGCCACCAGCGCCTGACCACGGAAGTACCGGTTCATACCGTCCTTGATGTCATTGAATACCCCCACCACCAAAGGCCGGTAGCGGGGAGGCACCAGATGCACCCAACCGTTGGCAATGCTCTCATAATCCCACAGGATAAAGACCACATAGAGCAGCACCATGAAGATGGTAAAGAAGCTGAAAAGGATATTGACCGACTCGGCCAAAAGTCCCCACAGACGAGGCAAGGCTTCCTTCACGGCGGTCAGCAAGTCACTGCTGTTCAACACTTGCGAGAGAGCCTCCCTATCCACATGCTCACGCAAGAACTCCGAAAGAAGCAGGGGGATGTTGCTCCCCCGATTGCCGGAAGAGAAATACTCCGCCAGCAAATCCTTTACCCGCGCAAATTCCTGTATCATAGGCGGAACCAGCAGATAGAAAGCCAATCCTCCCACAACGGCTATGGAGAACAAGGCGCAGCAGATGGAGAGCGCACGATGCTTCAGCCGCAAGCGATACTGGAAGAAGGTGACCAACGGATAAATCAGATAGGCTATGAGCCACGCCACAAAGAAAGGCAACAACACGCTGCTCAAGCGCTTGAAAAGCCAAAGGATGCCGATAAGAATCAACACCACGATGACACCCCGGATAAAACTATCAAACGTTATCTTCTTGCGTTCCATATCCTATTGATTAATATGACTTTACTTACTTCTATTTCTGCTCACGTTCGGCCAACAAGGCCCGACGATAACACTCCCTGCAGAGCGGCTCGTACTCGGAGGTTTCGCCCAACAACACCCGCTTATCATTCTTCACGGTGCGGTGGGAGAAGGTGGCCAGTTCGCCACACTTCACACAGATGGCATGCACCTTGGATACCTCGTCGGCAATGGCGCACAAAGCCGGCATAGGGCCGAAAGGAACTCCCCGGAAGTCCATGTCCAACCCCGCTATGATGACCCGCACTCCATTGTCGGCCAACTGGTTGCACACATCCACCAGGCCGTCGTCAAAGAACTGGGCTTCATCGATGCCCACCACATCCACCTCCGAAGCAAAGAGCAGGATACTGGCCGAAGAATCAATGGGTGTGGACGAGAGCGCATGGCTATCGTGCGACACCACATCCTCCTCGGAGTAGCGGGTGTCAATGGCCGGCTTGAAGATTTCCACCCGCAAACGGGCAAACTGGGCACGCCGGAGACGACGTATCAATTCCTCCGTCTTGCCGGAGAACATCGAACCGCAGATGACCTCTATCCGCCCTCTGCGCCTCGTTTCCTGTATATGATCTTCCGAGAATACTACCATCGCATTACACCTTATCTTATCCAACTGCAAATGTACAATTTTTCCTTCAATGGGAAACATCCATCCAGAAAAACAAACGAAAACAAAGACTTTTGCATACATTCCTATATTTTTCCAGTATTTATTTCTACATTTGTGCCCAAACGTCTAACCGAACCTTGAAGATGCAGACTATTTTGAACGACATAGAACTGGATATGGCCGAATTGAAATGCCTGATTCAAGCCATGAACGCGGGGCATAACCCTTCGCTCGTCGAAGTGGCACGGCGCAATATCCGCCAGATGCAACGGCACCTCGATAACTTGGCCGCGTCTTTGCAGAACATTGGCGATGCCAAGCCCTCGCCGAGTCCCCAAGTCCCCACGCCGTCCACCCCACAGGAAGTCTCCACCCCGCCTGCTCCTTCCACACCGCCTTCCCCCACTAAGGATGAAGAACCTAAATCTGCCGCCATCCTGGGCGAGCGCATCCGCCCCGCCCGCGACCTGCGCCACGCCTTGAGCCTGAACGACTCTTTCCGCTTCTCACGCGAATTGTTCGGCGGAGATACGGCCCGCATGAACGAGGTCCTCAGCCGCATAGGAGAAGCCGACTCACTGGACAAGGCCTTACAGATATTCACCGAAGAGACGCATCCGGAAGAAGGCAACGAGGCCGCCAACGATTTCAATGAATTGCTGAAAAAATACTTCGACTGATGAGCAACCAAGGAATATTATACATCGTGCCCACTCCCGTGGGAAACCTGGAAGACATGACCTTCCGCGCCATCCGCATCCTGAAGGAAGTCGACCTGATATTGGCCGAGGACACACGCACGTCGGGCATCCTACTGAAACATTTCGAAATCAAGAACGCCCTGCAATCCCACCACAAATTCAATGAACATAAAACGGTGGAAAGCGTTATTAATAGAATAAAGGCGGGTGCAAACGTCGCGCTCATCTCGGATGCAGGCACACCGGGCATCTCCGACCCCGGCTTCCTGGTGGCACGCGAATGTGCACGCAATGGCATCGAGGTGCAATGCCTGCCCGGAGCCACCGCCTTCGTGCCGGCCGTAGTGGCCTCTGGCCTGCCCAACGACCGCTTCTGCTTCGAGGGCTTCCTCCCGCAGAAGAAAGGCAGGATGACCCGCCTGCAAGCCTTGGCCGAGGAACACCGGACGATGATTTTCTACGAGTCGCCCTACCGGCTGGTAAAGACGCTGACGCAACTGGCCGAATATTTCGGTGCTGAACGCCCGGCTTCCGTCTCGCGGGAAATCTCGAAGGTGCACGAGGAAACCGTCCGGGGAACCTTGGACGAACTGATACGCCACTTCACCGAGCAAGAGCCGAAAGGTGAAATTGTCCTGGTCGTGGCCGGAAAAGAAGACTAAGATACATACATTTATTAACCAAGCATAAAGAACAAACGTTATGAAAAAGCTCGTATTACCATTGATGGCATGTGCGGTCCTGCTGACGGCATGCGACGGCCTGGGAGGCAGCAAGCGCCTGCAGGCAGAGAATGACTCCTTGCAAGCCGTATTGAACGAACGGAATGCGGAATTGGACGAAATGATGGGAACCTTCAACGACATCTCCGAAGGCTTCCGCCAAATCAATGCGGCCGAAAACCGTGTAGACCTGCAACGCGGTGCCCTGACCGAAGGTTCGCTGAGCGCCAAGGAGCAGATAGCCTCAGACATTGAGTTCATCCGCAAGCAGATGGAGGAGAACAAACAACAGATTGCCAAGCTGCAAGAGCAACTGAAGCGCAGCCGCACCAATTCTACCCAACTGAAGAGAGCCGTCGAGTCGCTGACCCAGGAACTGGTGGAAAAGACCAAGCGCATTGAGGAACTGCAAGCCGAGCTCGCCTCCAAGAACATCCGCATCCAAGAGTTGGACGCCGCCGTCACCACGCTGACCACGGAGAAGGAAACCCTGACCGCCGAGAACGAGGCCAAGGCACAAACCGTAGCCGCACAAGACAAGGCGCTGAATGCCGCCTGGTTTGTCTTCGGCACCAAGAAGGAACTGAAAGACCAGCGCATCCTGACCAACACCGGACTCTTCAAGAAAGGAGACGTCATGCAGGATGCCGAGATGAACAAGGACTACTTCACACAGATAGACATCCGCACCACCAAGGAAATCAAACTCTACTCCAAGGACGCCGACCTGCTGACCACACATCCCGCAGGCTCTTACGCCCTGGAGAAAGACAACAAAGGTCAGCTGACTCTGAAGATCACCGACCCCACCCGCTTCTGGAGCGTATCGAAGTACCTGGTCATCCAAGTGAAATAAACCGTGCCGACCCGCTACAAGAGCCTTTTCTTCGACCTGGACGACACGTTGTGGGCCTTCTCCGAGAATGCAGAGGACACCTTCCGCGCGATGTACGACAAGTATGGCTACGGACGATTCTTCCGCTCCTTCAACCATTTCTATACCCTCTACACGGAGCGCAACCTCCAACTGTGGGAAGAATATGGCCGGGGTCGCATCACGAAAGACGAACTGAACCACATCCGCTTCCTCCACCCCCTCCAGCAAGTGGGGGTGGAAGATGCCGGATTGGCGCAGGCTTTTGCCGATGACTTCTTCGCCGTGATACCTACCTGCAAGAAGCTGATGCCTCACGCTCGCGAGGTGCTGGAATACTTGTCCGGCCGCTACCGTCTGTACATCCTGTCCAACGGGTTCCGTGAATTGCAATACCGCAAGATGTGTGCAGCCGGCATCGAAGGCTATTTCCGCAAGGTAATCCTCTCCGAAGACATCGGCCTGCTGAAGCCGCGCAAGGAACTGTTCGACTTCGCCCTCTCGGCCACCCAATCCGAAGCAAGGGTGTCGCTGATGATCGGCGACAACTGGGAGAACGACATCGCCGGAGCCCGCAACGCCGGCTGGCACCAAGTCTATTATGCCCCGGACAAGGACTTCCCCCTGCCCTTCTCCCCCACCTACCGCATCCACGACCTGCGGGAGCTAACCACCTTTTTATAACATCAATATGGACACTATCTTACCTTTTGCCCTGCTCTGCCTGACGTCTTTCTTCACACTGACCAACCCGCTGGGCACCATGCCCGTGTTCCTGACCATGACCCAGGGCATGACCGAGAAAGAACGGCGCTTCATCATCACCCGCGCCACCCTGACAGCTTTCATCATCATCATGGTCTTCACCTTTGCCGGACAATTCCTGTTCAAGTTCTTCGGCATCTCCACCAACGGTTTCCGCATCGCAGGCGGCGTCATCATCTTCAAGATAGGCTTTGACATGCTGCAAGCACGTTATACCCCCATGAAGCTGAAAGACGAGGAAATCAAGACCTACGCCAACGACATCTCCATCACCCCGCTGGGCATCCCCATGCTGTGCGGACCCGGTGCCATTGCCAATGCCATCGTGCTGATGCAAGACGCACAGACCATGGAACTGAAAGGCGTACTCATCGGCTCCATCGCCTTCATCTACCTCCTGACTTACTTCATCCTGCGCGCCTCCACCCGCCTGGTCGATGTGCTGGGCGAGACGGGCAACAACGTCATGATGCGCCTCATGGGCCTCATCCTGATGGTGATTGCCGTAGAGTGTTTCGTCAGCGGTATCAAGCCTATCCTGGTGGATGTACTGACAGAAAGCTACAAGATGCTGCCCTAAAAAGACGAGTGGAGGAGATGCCCGGCATCAGGCACCTCCTCCACTTGCATCCATAAGAACGGCCGAAACCTTAATAGCCGCTGAGGTCAATCTCCTCTATCCCGCTCAATGTATTCAGTTCGAAGCCGGTAGAATTCCAACTCTCTATGACGGTCTCCCGGGTGCTGTTGTCCGTATAAGTATGGATGCCGCCAATCTCATAACCAGCAGAACTGCCGTCTCCCCAGTCCACGGTACCAAAGACATTATCCCCGGTCAGTACCGGCAACACGAAGTCCGTGCAATGGTGGGTCAGCGTCAATACACCGTATCCTTCTAATGCCTCGGGCTGATCATCACTCAGATTCAGCGAAACAGTTTCCAACTGTCCGGGAATGAACTGAAGACCATTGGCCGTCATCACCAGACGAAAGATATACTGATAACCACCCTTCATCTCCAAATCCGGGAAGCGAGCTTCATAGGACTTTCCGTCCACCACGGCGGTCAAGACCGCCTCTTTCCCTTGCGTGGAGAAGGGAATAGCCCAGAACCTGGGCAGGTCCTCTGTCCAACCCTCACCGGTCAAGGCTTTCTCAGTCGAAGCGACAAACCCGTCTTTTCCCGTTCCGGTAATCCGTCCGGTGGACACATCCATCGTGCCACTGGTATAAACCGGCTCGCCGGACACCGACAGGCTCTGCAAGATGCCGCTGCCCGTATATCCCTGCTTCAGAATGTTGAATGTCAGCAACATCAGCGCGTGCTTCATGTTCAATTGAGCCGTATGCGTGGTGTACGTCACCGGCACAAACGAGCCGGAATACAGCACGTCTTCCTGCGCGGAAATGTCCACCGGGATGGCCGCCGGGTCAATATTGTCCGCAGAATAGGGAGATACGGCATAGAGGAAGGCCCGTCCTCCCTCACTGATGCGTACCGCCGGTTCCAGCGTCCAGGTTCCGCCCGTATTCGTGGCCACAACTTTCTCCACCAAATCCGGTGCCTCAATGTCGCCATACGTCTTGGCGTAGACATTCATTTCGTCCCCGTCGCCCAAGGCTGTCACAACCGTGGCTTTGGTCTCCACCTCCGTGGTGATAACCACTTCCACCTGATTGCCTCCACCTTCGCCATTGTTGGTGCCGGGCTCATCGTCGCTGCAAGCCTGCAGGCCGAATGGGAGCGACAATCCTATGATATAAATCAGTTTCTTCCACATAATCCGTCTCATTTTATTATCTGAATACTTTTCTTTTCTTCCCCACACGTCAGTTCGATGCGGAATCCGCCATCCGGCAGGACATTCGTGTCTATCGTCAGTTCCGGCAGGGGTTCCAGCGTACCGTTCTGCAAAGTACGACCGGTAAGGTCGGACAGTACATAGCTGACATTATGCTTGGTCTGCAACCTCATGCGGCCGGTCTGACGGTCGTAGTGCAAGGATGTGCTTTCCTCCAGGCTGCGCCACGGGTCCACATGAACGCGGAATCCCTGGGTCAGCGAAGTACCGCTCTCCGTATCGTCCACAGTGATTTCCACGGCCCACGTCTCGTCCGCCGCATCCAGTACGGCTGTCGTCACCAGCATGTCCCCCCGGACAGCGAAAGGCACCTCGCGGTATCCGCCCGTTGCGGCATCATACGTCCCATGCACATTCACTTGGTAGGAAGCCTGCGGAGCCGCACCGTTTACCTGCAGTTGTCCCACCACGGCTCCGGCAGGCAGGCCCTCCTCAATGTGCAGATTGCTCAGGGTGATGTCTTTCAGGACCTGGTCGGGTGCGCCAATGCCGATGACGGCCACGTGCCCCGCATCATAATCCATGTCCATGGCCAGGTCGCGCAGGTTGTTCACACCGAAGTAACCGTTGCCCATGCCGCCCCAACCCCAGTTGACATGGAAGCGGCCTTCGCCGTCGTAACCATCGAAGTTGAAGCTGTGACCGTAATTGCCCTTGGTGTCCACGGCATTGTAGATGATGGCGCGCCCGGCACTCAGTTCATTCACCAGCAACTGCTCCCAATCGCCGTCATACTGGTCGCGCCAAATGTAGTGCACGCTTTCGGGATAGGAGAAATTCTCTTTCAACGCATCAGTGATGCGGTTCACCTCGTTGCTGGGAATGCCCGAACCGTCCGTGCCATAGTCCATCTCCACCGACATGCCGGCATGATACATCAGGCGGGCGGCCTCCCCGTATTCATCGGCACCGGACAAAATGTCATTCCAATTATAGGCCTGCTCACTATTAAAATCAATGGACAAGCCGCCGTAGTTCGGAGTGGCATAGCTGACACTGCCCTGCGGGCGATCCGGATACCGTTGCACGCTCATGGCCTGGCTCATCGCCACCGCCACGCAACCCACCAGAGCCGTTCCCTGCGGACAATAAGCATTGTAGGGAGCGCTTTGGTTCCAGTTCACCTGAATCAACGGCTCCACTACCGGTCCACCCACCGCACGGGTCAGGGCACCGACGGACACCCAGTCGGGATGAGGTTCGGAAGTGAGCGAGGCAATCTCGCGTATCTGGCTCTCATAGCCGTCCAACAGGCCGCGCATATTGTCAGGCATACGGTCGGCCTGCAGACTGCCCGTGGGCGAATAACCCAGGATGGGGGTTGCCACGTCATCGGCCGAAACGATGACCCACCCCCGCGGATTCAGATTGATGACATAATAACTCGGCCCGTCTCCACCGGGCTCGATACTCCGCACGCTCACGGCCAATGAGGTACGGGCACGCATGAAGGTGGCGGCCGCCCGGCCTGCCTGCTGTTCGGGCACATGCTTGCCCCACAGGGAAACGGTCAGTGTCAGGAACAGACTTAAGAAAAGGTACTTTCTCATGGATAGTTTGTCTATAATATAAATAATGTGTAGATTACGGTAATTCACCGTCCGTCTGCGCGAGAACCGACGAACGTGTTCGCCGGTACCGGCGAGCGCGCTCGCGGGAGCCGACGCTCACGGACGGGAATACCCTTGGAAAAGAAAGGGCGTGCACGGACTGGCCGCGCGCGCCCTTTAAACACTTTTACAGGGTAATGTATCCCGGATGGATTACTTCGTCAACGTGATATCACCCAACAAGCCGCCATAGTAGCCTTGGATAGCTCCGCCTTGAACCACAGCACCTATCAAGGCTGCATTCGGGTCAAAGGTAACCTCGGTCATATCCGCATTCCAAGTACCCGGAATAGAACCGGAATCTGGTACATAGATGCTTCCAGCCTCATTTACGGAACCGGCCACGACATCACACACGCCCAAGCCCGTGAAATTCAGCTGACCCATCGTTGTTCCGTACAGAATCTCTACAGAACCGGTTTGAGAGGCCACATCGTAATGATAGAGCAAGTTGAGAGTCAAAGCAGACTGTCCATTCCAACCCATCAGAATAAGTTCCTCACCATAACCGGCTTCGCCTTCGGCCACACTGGTAATTGTCGCGCTCCATGCAACAGCTTCACCATTCTGAGCACTAATGCCGTTCAAATTCCACTTGCCTTTCAGCTTCTCATAGAAATCTGAATCCTCGTCGCGCAACTCTACCGTTGTCACAGCCTGCGAACCGACCTCTGCACCTTCTGCGCTCACGATGGTCACCGTGAACGTGCGGGCATCGTTGATATCATTATCATCCACAGCAGAAATTTCAATGGTACCGCTCGTGGCATCGGCCGGAATGACGATGCTCTTGGAAGTCACATAATAGTGTACATCCTCCATGGCGGGGTGCTCACCCGTTTCAGCCACCTCGACCGTGACACGGATATAATCGTTCTGTTCGCCGGATACCACGATAGGTACATTGAAGATGCCGGAGTTTTCTCTTACCGAGATTTCCGACTGCCCCATCTCAACGGTAGCGGCACCGCTGTTCCAGCTTGCGTCATCGTCCGAGCAGGCGACCATTGTCATGGCAGCCAGCAAGGAAATAAATATGTTCTTCAGTTTCATGTTTTTGTTCTTTTTAAGTTAGACAACAAATCAATAACCGGGATTCTGCTGGCCGGCCATCTGCGGGTTGGTCTGCAGTTCGTCGGACGGGATGGGCCATACGAAACGGTGATCATCGGCCGCATAGCTGACGCTGACACTGGTGGGCACCAAGATGCTGGCCACGTCGCTCTCCGGATGCTCCGGATTACGGGCAAAGCCCAAGTTCCAACGGCGCAGATCGAAAAGACGGAAGCCCTCACCCAGCAGTTCCTTCTGACGCTCGCTGCGGACAGCATCGCGCAGAGCTACACCGGAATAGGTGACAGGCTCGTAACCCTCGATGCGCTTGGCACGCAAGTCGTTCAGATACTGGTTGGCCAGCGTCGCGTTGCTTTCCACGGCAGCCTCAGCAGCAATCAGATACATTTCGCTGGCGCGGAACACCTTCGGCATGTTCATATAGTTGGGATCGCTGCCGGTCTTCAGGCTCTCATTGCCCGGGTACTTATAGAACACATAGGCCGGAATCTGCTGGTCGCCCAGTTCCCACACATTGAAGAAGGCATTGAAACGGATATCCCCCTCGCCATACATGGCCAGGACATCATAGGTAGGCACATAGTCGGCATTGTCCTGATTAATGGCCAAATAGGTACCACCCGTAGAGTTGCCCAACTCCTGAGCAGACATGAACGGACGGAAAATCACTTCCGAACCCTCATCTTCTGTCCACATCGTGACATAATCCTCGATTTCTGTCAGCGGATAGAGGCCGGAGTTGATAACCTCCTGCGCATAGTTCAACGCCGTAGTATTGTCTCCTTTCTGCAAAGCCATGCGGGCCTGGAAAGCACGGATGGCATAAGTGGACAGATAAGGCGCATTGGGCTCCAGGCAGCTCTGGTCTTCCTGCTCAAACTGTGTCAAGCCATCATAGGCCACCTGCAGGTCAGCATCAATCAAGGCATACGTCTCGTCCTGTGTGCTGCGGGCGGGATACGCGCCGGAGTTACCGGTAGGATTATACACCGTCACCAGCGGCAAACCTTTGTGCTCGGCCTGGGCCGTTTCCGTGGAATAGTCCTCGCAGAAACGTTGCATCAGCCAATAGTAAACATAAGCACGGACAAAGTGGGCCTCGGCATTATAGCGTGTCAAAGCGTCGCGGTCTTCCTGGCTCAAGCCCTCTTCGTTGGCCAGCAGGGGCTGCATGCGCTCGATGAGGTAGTTGGCGGAATTGATGACGCTGTAGCAACCACTCCAATAGCCGGTGATATCGCCGTCAGAAGACAGGATGTTGCCGGACGTGAAGAAGCCCATGCGGTTGCCGTAATACGTAGTAGCTTGGAATTCATCGGCCTGCAAGTCGGAAGCATACACATACGATCCCGTGGTCAGGCCACGCAGGCTGGAGTAAAGTCCGTTGCGGAAACGGAGGCAGTCATTCACGGACTGGATGGCCGTCTGGTCGTCCAAGGCACCGACGGGACGCAAGTCCATGTCACACGAAGTGAGCAAGGTACCGGCAGCCACCACGGCTGCCAAAGCATATTTCTTAATCTTCATAATCTTGTTTCTTAATTAAAAGGTTATTTCTGCACCGAATACGAGTTGTCTTGTGTTAGGATAGAAGAAAGCCACCAGGTTGCTGTCCGGTTCGGGGTCATAGCCGCTGAACGGAGTCACCGTCCACAGGTTACGTCCGGTGAAGAACACGTTGATGTTCTGCACGTCGCCCAGGTGTTTCAACACAGCCTTCGGCAGAGCATACTGCACGGTCAGGTTCTTCAGACGCATGAAGGAAGCGTTCTCCACCAAGTGGTCGTCGAACTGGATTTGAGACGTATAGTGGGGCACGTCCGTCACCTGTCCCGGCGTGGTCCACATGTTCAGCATCTTGGTTGTCTGGTTGAACTGAGTGGCGAAGTTCGGATTCTCAAGGAAGTAGTTATCGTTACTGATCATGTACTTGTTGGCTGCCCATGTAAAATCGGCGCTAACCGTCAATCCCTTCCAGCTGATGCTGGTGCCGAAACCGCCTGTAAGGGGAGCATACAAGTCCTTGCCCAACAATACGGCGTCACGCTCTTCGTTGTACACTTTCGTCAGGTTACCGTCCTTGTCATACCAGATTTGCTGACCGTCGCGGGGGTCTACACCGGCACGGCGCACATAATAGAGTTCACCGATGGAGTGGCCCACCTTGTACATCATACCGTAATCCGGCAAAGCGTATTCATCACGGCCGTTGAACAGTTCGGTGATTTCGTTCTTGTTGTAGTTCATGTTGGCACGGAGTTTCCACTCGAAATCGCGCAGCTTCAGAATGTCCACATTCAGATTGATGTCCACACCCTTGTTGACCATGGCGCCGATATTGCCCCAACCGGAACCGTAACCCGTCGTGTAGGAGTAAGGAATCTGCATCAGCAGGTCGGTAGTCTTGCGGTGGTAAGCATCAATCTCCACACCCACACGGTCGAACACGCGGAAGCTGACACCCACGTTGGCTGAAGCCACAGTCTCCCATGTCAGGTCATAGTTGCTGGCCTGCGAGATACCCAACGAACCCTGTCCGTTATAGATGCTGCCGCTGCCAATCAGGCCGTAAAACATATAGTCGTCGATAGAGGAGTTACCCGTCGTACCATAGCTGGCCTTCACCTCCAATTCATTCAGCCAATCCACGTCGGCCAGGAAATTCTCTTTCTTGGCATTCCACATGGCACCCACTGACCAGAAGCTGGCCCAACGGTTGTCCGGAGCGAACTTGGAGCTACCGTCACGACGGAAGCTGAAATCTGCATAGTATTTCTCGGCATAGTTGTAACTGCCCGTGAAGAAGTAGGAGTTGAACACGCTCTCCGAAATGCTGTGCGACAAGTTGTCAATGGACACCGATGTACCTTGCGTCAACAGCAACTGCCGGTTGTCCGTATGTCCTTCGGCAAACACACCGAAAGAATTGCTCTTCGTAATGATGGATTCCTGACCGGCCAATACCGTCACGTTGTGATCATCGATATTGAATTTATACTCCGCCGTATTGGTGTACGTGAAGGAATAATAGCGTTGGAAACTCTCCTGACGATAACCCGTAGAACCGTTATACGTGTCCCCCATCGGCGTTACCAGATTATCACGCTGATAACCGATGTTATCCAAGTTATAGTCAAAGGCATCCACAGCCTGCTGGGCACGGATAGTCAAGCCCTTGATGGGCGTCAGTTCCTCATACAGGTTAATGTTGGCAGTCACCTGCTTGCGCGTCACCTCACGGTTGTCATTGATATAGTCCACAGTAGGCATCTGCGTGAAGTGCAGATACTGGGCACGTTCGCCCCACTGGATATTGCCGTTCTCATCCACCGTATAATAATAAGGAGAATCATAGGGGAAAGCCTGACGGGCAAACACGGCCGGGTTCGTGCCGTAAATACCATCGGCGTTTACCTCGTTGTTCGTCTCATACTGGTTGAAACCCAAGTTAGACTGCAAGCCCACCTTCAACCACGGTTTGATGCGCGCATCGAAATTGAAGCGCAAAGACTCACGACGTATGCCGGACTGGGCAATAATACCCTGCTGGTCATGGTGGTTGAGGGAGAGATAGTAGGACACGTTGCTACCACCGCCACGGATGCTGGCATCCACCTGATACATGGGCGCATTGTTGTCAAACACTTCCTTACGCCAGTCAGTATCAATACCATAGAGGTTGACGGCATCATAAGCAGCTTGTGCGGCAGGAGCACCGATCATTTCGCGGAATTGCAAGAACTGCGAAGCATTCATCATCTCTTGCTGGTCCTTTACCATATTGGAGAAACCATACTGTCCGCGCAGGGTCACCGTAGCTTTCTGGTCGAACTTACCTTTCTTACTGGTAATCACAATGACACCGTTGGCAGCACGCGAACCGTAGATAGCCGTGGAAGCAGCGTCCTTCAGCACCGTAATGTTCTCAATGTCATTCGGGTTCAGAGTGTTGAACACGCTGGACGAGATAGGCGCACCATCCAAGATGAACAACGGCGTCGTACCGGCATTGATAGAGCTGACACCACGCAGGCGGATAGAAGCCGTAGCTGTCGGGTCACCCGTATTGGACAATACCGACAGACCGGAAACCTGTCCGGAAAGAGCGTCCGTGAAGTTCGTAGCAGGTGTCTTCTCAATGGTCTCATTGTTCACTGTTCCCAGTGATCCGACCACCGATCCCAACTTCTTGGCCGTACCATAGCCGACGATGACCACTTCTTCCAGCATCTCATCGTTCGTCTTCATAACGATGCTCATATTCGGCTGGATATCAACCTCTTCCGTCTGCATACCCACGTAGGATACTACTATAGTTCCCGCGGAACTTGGTACTAGATAATCAGCTCATAATCAGCAATATCGTTCATTGATAGAACTCAGTGATTCTTCATTGCCGGATTGATTTCCAGGCAGTTATCCCGCATCTGGACGGGAGTTTTTCTACCTGTATTCTACCGGTTCGATGTTTATAGCTTTCATACATAGTCATTTGCGGCAGGAGTAGTCGACATTTTTTGGTACCCGGTTTCTACCCGGTGTCTGTGTACGCCTCAGAGGGAGGCAGGGAGGCATAGGATTCCCCAAGCATATAATGTGGATGGGAAGGTTGAAGCGACAGAAGAAAAAGCGAGTGTGATGTAAAAATATTTATTCAAACAGAAACGACGTGACGAGTGCCCGTACATTGTGGCAGGCATCGATATTCACTATCATAGATGAAAGAAATCGGGGTTTATTGCTATTATGAATAGAAATAAATGCAGATTATCCCTCGTTTGGAATGGAAATAATCGTATGATTTGCAAATCATTAATTCCTCAAAGCGCAAGTAGGTTGTTGGAGAATCTGGTCTATATCGAATTGCGTCGGAAGGCGAAAGAAGTCTTTTACCACCAGTCCGGAAACAGCGAATGCGACTTCGTGGTGCGCGACGGTTTTAGAGTAACGAAAGCCATACAAGTGTGCCATGCCTTTGACTTTTATGGCACGCGCGAACGGGAAATCCGAGGCTTGACTGAGGCTATGGAGACTTATCATTTGGATAAAGGGCTGATTGTCACAACATTTCAAGAGGAGGAGATTGAACAGGACGGCAAACGCATACACATACTTCCGGCCTGGAAATGGTTGAAACAGTAGTGACCGGTACTGGCTTTGTCGTAGAAGCATATCTCCGCCAGCAAAGTCAGTATATATTCATCGGCAGAGTCAGTATATACTCAATCGTCCATGAAGTATATCTTGGTTAGCCGGCGTAAGAGCTGGTTAAAATCATGTGTCTTTTCCTGATTTCACTAGACAGCTGCACATCCAACGCTTGTGCATCCACGAACAGCTCTGCGTACTTAGGTACACCGCCGGTATAAGTATAAAGAGCCAGAGCAAATCGTCTGCTGTATGATCGGACGCATAATCCTTCATGATTTCTTTGAGAATACTTGGGAATAGCAAAAAACTCTGAGAGAGGAATCCTATTTTTGTCCATCGTATTGGAAGAAAATCACTAATCTTGCAAAAGTTTCAATTGTAATGGATATGAAAGAGTATATACCCCGTCCTTTGTACAGTAAGCGTATGAAGCCCAAATACTCGCTGATTCCATTTGCATCATCGAGTTTAGTTTGTTGCGTTCCGTCTGTTTCGAAGAAAGGAGAGCCAGAATGGAAATGGCTCGCTCAAGATAGCATTACTGCCATTTTGAACGAGCCAACAAAGTAAGATTTAAGGAGAGTCAACGCTCCCTTTTCAGAATTTCAAATTTTGTATATTACTCAGCACTGATTTCTTCCAGGTAATCTGTCATTGCCTCCAATGAGAAGAAGAAACAGGTGGGATTTGATGCCGGGTAGGCACCTCCATCTTGATAGTTCGCCATACCGGAATACATAGAATTGGCACCGAAGATGATAGATTCCAAAGCACCCTCTGTATCTCTCGTGACAACACCCAACGGATAAGTGGCTTCCGATTGGCCGAGGTTGGAGGCTACCGTGCCGGCAAAGAATTCTCCGTAGCCCCAGTCAAAACCTAGTGCAGTATTTGCAATAGAGGCTTTGGCACCACTGATTTCGATGAGCATGGTTACATTGTTGTTGACCATATCTGCTTCTGCATTGTTCGGATAGCCTATGTCAATGCCGTTCTCATCCACTCCCGTAGCCGGCTTGTAAGGATTGGTCAGGCGGACACGTTCCACACCACCGGGCAGACTGGCATATTCTGCGTCTACATAAAACGGATCCGGATAAGGAGCCGCAAAGAAATTAGGCACCAGACCGTCTATGCAGATAGCAGTTTCAATGTCATTCCATTTGATGCGGATTACTTCAGCCTTGATGGCTGTCAGGCTATTGTAAACATCATATGTTCCTTCGGCAAGAGCCAATTCCAATTCATAGGCAATGCCGATTTCTGCACTCGGGAAGCTGACCGTCATGGTAGTTTCTGCTTGTCCGGCTTCAAAGGATACACTCTCGGGAATCTGGAAAACATTTTCAGTATTCACTAAAGGCACGATACCAACTGTAGCCGCTCCGTCCGTATTGGTACGTCCTACTGTCAGCGTAAATTCCATGGCAGCTTCCGGTTCCAATTCATAATAGTAGGAATTGTCACTTGTATCCAGGCCTTCGCCTGCTACGAAGTAGGCACCTATGCAAGACGGGTCGGTTTGAGGTCCCGGTGCCCATTCATCGTCTGAACAGGCGCTAAAAGTCATCAGACTGCCTGTCAGCATCATAAGGAAATATTTGTTGATTGCTTTCATATTTTATTCTTTCTGTTAATTCCGACCGGTATGGAAACCGGTCGGAGGTTAGTTGATTCAGTTATCCGCTGTATCTGATTAGTTGTTACCTGCGGCAAATTCACCTATCGGAGTGGGACGCACGGGAATAGCCGATGTCGGATCCGGATTGTTCATGCCTTGCAGGGCAACATTGGCATCCACCTCTTGATAAGGGATGACCAGTGTCCAGTTGGGCTTGCCTCCTCTTGTATTGATTTTGAGGTGGTCATCCACATAGTTGGTCCCATCATAATTCTGGATGATATCCGGCTTCAGACGCTTGGCAGCGGGGAAAGCTACGCCTTCGCCCCAGAACTCGATGCGCATCTGTTTGAGCACTTCCAACTGGAAGGTGCGCAAATCAGACGTATTGAAATTATAGTCCGGCTGACGGTAACCTTGCATGAAAGAATTCAATTTGGCAACACCTGCAGCCACTCCTTAGCTGGCACCAATGGCTTCGGCTTCGATGAGATACATCTCTTCTACACGCATAACAGGAATATCTGCTTCGGCACCGATGGTGTATTGGCCTGTATTACCTGCACTGCAGCGGAACTTCAGCGACAGGTAGTCCGGTGCGTTGTTATGCCAGTCTGCATCCGTCCGCAAGAGCTGGTAGTCGAAAGCACTACGATCCGGATCCAGCCAAGCCTGCTTGCGGAAATCCGTGTAGGCAATCTCATCGTAAAGCGAGCGGTTAATCATAGGCATGTATAATTCGGCATACCCCCAAGAGTTCTCACTGGCAATGTGGCCGATGAAGTTGGCCAAATTACCCATATTGTCGGGAGTTGGATGCAGATACCAAATCCAACCGGAAGTAGCCGTGTTGAAGGCCGTAGTCGGATTGAGCCATTCGGATGCCGTCATGGGCTGGCCACCGCAAGTATCAATGGCACGGCGGGCATAGTCGGCTGCGTTGGCATAATCCTCATCCCACATGTACACCCTAGCTTTCATGCCATAAACCGCAGCAAGTCCGGGGAAGGTCTTCTCGGAAGGCGTGAAGTTTGCAAAGGCATTTTCCGCGATGTCCAAATCGGACAGGATGAAGGATACCATCTCATCGTGAGTAGCGCGCGGATTATTCTTCGCTTCATCATTTGTTGTGGTTTCCCGAACGATGGGGGCGGTCAGACCAAGCACGTTGCTGCAATCCGTATAAATATTATCCATCGGCTCGTAGAGCAGAATCAGGTGATAATAAGCGAAGGCACGGGTGGCATAGGCAATGCCGGCATAGCCTTTCATTTCTGAACTGATGCCTTCCGCATTGATATCCACAGATGCAATTACATCATTGGCCGATTTAATGAACTGGTAACACGTGAACCAAGGCAGGTAGGAGTAGTAGGTGTTGTTACCCATGTTGTAGTCACCGTTATAGCTCCACCACCAATTGTAGCCATAATCGGCTGGTACAATGTCTCCCAACAAGTTACTTTGCACCAACATCAGACCGGGATAAGCCAAGTCTGTTTCATTGAGTCGCGTACCTTTGCCGACCAAATAAGCCTGTACCATCTGCGAGGGGATACCGTTGACACTGGCTTCCAAGGCCGTGGCGGAGGCACCTATCTGTTCGGAAGTGGCTGAACCACTTTCGTGGAAAGTCTCTTCGATACAGCCGGTCAGTATCGGGGCCGACACGACTGCGGCTGCAAACAATTTGAGTATACTGTTCTTCTTCATATAGAATTCTTTTTAACTTTTGAGTTAGAATGTAAATGTTACACCGCCGGAAATCGTACGCATCGGCGAGTAATAGGTGGAATTCGTTGAACCACTGAAAGTCTGGCGCGGATCGAAACCTTTACGCTTGGACCAGTAGAACACATTCTCTGCAGACATATAGAGGCGCAGCGATTCGATAGCCAGTTTCTTTGTCCATTTGGTGGGCAGCGTATAGCCCACGTTGATGTTCTGGATATTCAAATAGCTGGCACTCGTCAAGAAGCGTGTAGACGTACCGGCCGTGTAGCTGTCGTTCAACTGGAAGCGTGGAATGTTGCTGTTCGGATTCTCCGGTGTCCAGGCATTCAACAGGTCTTTGTGGAAGTTATAACCCGTGCTTCCGGAAGGCGAACTCATGAAAGATGCATAGCCTCCATCATACTGCTTGCCACCCAGTTGGTAGGTGAAGTTGATGGCAAAGTCCACGCCATACACCTTCAGCGAGGTACCAAAACCACCGTACACTTTCGGAAGCGTAGTCTCTTCCGTGATATAGTAATCGGCTTCGCCCCACTGATTGGTTGTTTCACGGCCAACGATGGCGCCGCTCTCGTCCGTTACGTTCTTATACCATAAGGATTCGCCCGTATCGGGGTCTACGCCGGCATATTCCTTCAGACGCCAAGTAAACATGGAGAGATCTTCGCCAATGAAGAAGCTGCCGTTCGTATAGCCGGAATAAGCTTTCCCATTTGCCGTATATTCTGTGCTGGTTTTTTTGTCGGGGTCCAACATCGTAATCTTGTTCTTCAGCGTGGAGAGGTTCAGATTGACATCCCACTCGAAGTTTCGCTTCTTGAAAATATTTACACCCAAGTTGATTTCCACGCCGCTGTTCACCATATCGCCCACGTTATCCATGTAGCTGTCATAGCCCAACGAGGGAGCCACGCTGAAGGAGAACAACATGTCAGTAGTTTTACGGTGGTAGTACTCAATGCTACCAGTGATGCGATCGAACAATTGGAACTCGGCACCGACATTGATGTTACGGTTGTTTTCCCACGTGATGTCCCTTGTTCCTTTGCTGGCAAATTGGGTACCCAATTCTCCGTTGGAGTTGACGATGTAGAACAAATCTGTGTACATGTAGTCACCAATGTTATTATTACCCTGCGAACCTACGGAAGCCTTGATTTTCAATTCCTGTATCCAAGGGGCTGTGAACCAGCTTTCCTTATTGATAAGCCAGGCAGCACCCACCGACCAGAAGGTACCCCAACGATAATCCGGGTGGAAACGTGAAGAAGCATCGCGGCGTACGGAAGCCGAAGCAAAAATACGTTCGTCATAATTATATTGCAGGCGTCCGAAGTAGCCTTCCTGATTGTTCCGCTGCTTGTAGGAAGATGAAGCCTGGATGTCATTGATGGCACCGCTCAGTTCCTGATTGTCTTGCGAGAACATTTTCTGACGGCTGGCTCCCAAATAATAATAGCGGTAGTCATAATACTCGTGTCCCAGCAAGATATCGAAATTATGTTCACCGATGTGATTAGCATACGAAATCAACTGTTGCAGGTTGTAGTCGTAGGTACGACTGTGTTCCTTGCTTACCTGACCGCCTGTATCTCCGTCCCACTGGCCGTAATAAGGATTCAATACGGTGGTGTGGCGTGTTTCGTCCAGGTTGAATGCACCGTTAAATGTAATCTTCAGACCTTCAATGGGAGTAATATCAATGAAACCGTTGGCAGTCAAAGCATTTCCTTCTGAGTTGCGGGTATTCAGTTTGTTGTCCTTGATGGGGTTGGCATCGCTGATGAACGGGCGTGTCAAACCGGCGTTCATGCCGTTGCCGTAGTCCATCATATCAAATCCGTTGCTGTCCTTCATGAAGCTGCCGTCCGCATTGCGAAGATAAAGCGGGTAAATGGGAGCCATCAAGGAAGTAAATGCCCAAATGTTGCCTACAGAGTTGCTGGCACCGTTATCTCCCAAGGAGTTGTGCTCAAAGCGGGCATAGGACATATTAGCACCTACCTTCAGCCAAGGTTTTACTTGATAGTCTCCTTTCAAGCGGGCAGTCAGACGTTTCATATCTGAGTTTTCCGTGATACCTTCATTGCTCAAATAACCCAGTGATACATAGAATGAAGATTTGTCCGTACCAGCATTGATTGAGAAATTATATTCTTGGCGCAAACCGGTGCGAGTACCCAATTCTTCCCAATCATCCGGCATCAGCAAATAATCCACCCCATTGTAGTTGACGATATTACCCAGTGTGGCGTTGGGATTCAACTTACCGTTTTGGCCAATCAGGAACTGACCTTCGGGCACATTATATATCATATAGCCCAAGCCTCCATTACCTTGAGGGCCGCCGATGTTATTGTTGGCTGTAACCCAAGCCTGTTGCGGAGTCATACCCATGACATTCACATAATAATTCGTCATGGCCTTGTAGTGCTGCTCATAGTACTGTCCCGGATCAGTGATGACATCATAGTTCTGTAAAGCACGTGTATTGGCACCCCATTTGGCATCAAACGTCACCTTGGCTTCACCATTTTTGTTGGCATTCTTAGTCGTGATGATGACTACACCATTGGCACCACGTGCACCATAAAGTGCATTAGAAGCGGCATCTTTCAGCACTGTCATGGATTCCACGTCATTAGGATTCAAATTGCCTAAATCGCCACTATAAGGTGCACCATCTACGATGATCAACGGGTCATTACCGGCAGTAATAGAGCTGATACCACGGATGCGGAGGGTGGGCGAAGAACTGGGATCACCACTGTCAGAAGTCAGTGTGACACCCGGAGCAGCACCGGCCAAGGCACTTGTGACGCTCGTCACCTGCGACTGCTGTATCTTTTCGTTGTCCACCACTGTAGCTGAACCCGTAAAGGCCGATTTCTTGGCAGTACCGAAGGCAACAACCATTACCTCGTCCAGCAATTCCGCGTTAGTTTTCATTCTGACCGTCATATTCGACTGAATTTCAATCTCTTCCGTGTGCATACCTACGTAAGAGATAACCAGCGTTCCCGCGGAACTTGGTAGGTTATTTCCCTTTGAATATCAAACAATTACAATATCATTAGAACTCTGTATTTCTTATTTGGTACGTTGATTTCCAGATGATTATAAGGTATTACCGCGAGGCGTTTTCTACCTGTTTTCTACCCGTTCCTGTTATAAAGTGCTTATATTCAACTGATAATGTAAAAGAAAGGAGTTTATTCGTGATACCTGTTTTCTACCTATTCAGCGCAGGATATGATAGTAAGGGAATTACAGGATGGCCGGGATTTTAATTCAAATACAATAAGCCGGAAGAACAACTGTGGATATGGGAGGGCGAAACCCAAATAGAAATGTAAGAAAATTTGCTCTTGATCTGTCTTTACAAGGCAATATCCTCCAGCGTCAGGCAGATAGGTTCTATCTCATATCCGTGCAATAAGGCTGTTTGCAGATAGCTGACCTTTTCGTGGAATGCTTCGGGCTTAAAGTTCTTTTTCTGTCGTTTCACTTCGGCTATCAAAGCCCGCTTCTTCTCCAGGTAAAGAGCCACGATATCCACTTCATAGTTGCCCTTTGCCATATTCCACCAACTTCCTATTTGGGAGAATTTGCCGCTTTCTCGCAGTTCATCCTTGAAGAAATCCTCCAGCATAATGCCGGAGAAAGTCGGGTAATCCATACGGATTCTTTCCCGCAAGGCATTCAAGTTCTTGGATTCAATCAGCACGCGGTAATTGTAGAAATAGCGAAACCAAAAATTCAGGAACTTGTCGCAGATGTAATAGCGGACATTCCTTGCACTATCCTTGCTCAGTATCGGACGTCTCCGCGCTATAATATGATAATCGTTCTCTAATTTGCCCAAATAACCGCCGATTTCCATTTGCATCATCGAGTTCAGTTTGTTGCGTTCCGTCTGCCCCGAAGAAAGGAGGGCCAGGATGGAGAAGTAGTTGCCATATTCTTTCCCGAATTCTTCCATCAAGTGCATCCTTCCCTCATCTATAAAAAGAGAATCCTCGCGTGCCATAAAAGTTATCATAGACTGCACATCCAACGCTTGTGCATCCACGAACTGCTCCACGTACTTAGGCACACCGCCGGTAAAGGCATAAAGAGCCAGCAAATCGTCTGCTGTATAATCGGATGCATAATCCCTTATAATTTCTTTGAGCGTGGATACAGGAAAGGCTTCCAGACGTATCAAGGCATCTGCCCGACCGAACAACGGCTCCTTCTTGTCCCGGAAAATCTTTTCCATCATGGATGCCACCGAACCGCTGACCATCAGGTTGAGATGCCCGGCTCGCCTGAAGCGGTCCCAATAATGCTGGATATCCCCGAAAATGGAAGGATTGACGTATTGGAAATTCTGAAATTCATCTATGATCAAGTTGAAAGACTGGCGCGTGGATAAATCCATAATGAAATAAAACAACGAACGGAAGTCTGTGTATGTGCCTGGAACTTTGATACCCAACGCATATTCCAGTTCTTCTACAAAATCATGGCAGAGCAGTGCTTCATTCTTACGACTGACAAAGAAATAAGCCGTCTTTTCCCCTTCTACGGATTTCAGTAGAAGGCTAGTCTTTCCAATACGGCGACGCCCTGTCACTACTGTCATTCGTGAGAACTCGCTGAACGCAATCTTTTTTACCCGCTTCAATTCGGCTAATTCATATTGTCTATCATAGAACTTCATACTACATTCGCTTGATTATAATATGGTTAATTAAGGCATAACCGTTACAGTAACATTTGTTGCGTTGCAAATATACGGATTATTTCAATAAAAAGATTCAGGAATAGCAAAAAACATGAGAAAGGCAAGCACATGAAGATAAAAAGACAGAGAGCACGCTTGACATGACGTGCTCTCTTCTCATTACAGGCAATATATAGGTTATTCTCCCAACCAAGGTTCATAGCAGCCGGAGGGATCCGGATTCTCCCAGCCGCGCAAAGCTTCATTGTTGTTTTCCTCCGTGATGACGATGCTGAAGTTCATCCACGCCGGGCGCCCGTTGGTATTGAACCGGGCGGCATCCGTCCAGTTCGTGCCGGAATATCCGCGCGTCACGGAAAGGTTCAGACGCTTGATGTCATAAAACGTCGTGCCTTCGCCCCACAGTTCTATACGTTTCTGCAGCAATACTTCCGACACCACATCAGGATTGTTGCACACGTAAGCAGGATCGCGGTACGTCTGCATGAAATTCTCTAGTAGCGTCTTGCCCTCGCCGGCATTCAGGTGTGCGGCTGCTTCCGCTTCGATGAAATACATTTCCTCTACACGCATGAAAGGATAAGCCGAAGCCGAGCCTACAGTAAAGTCGCTCGTGTTTCCTTGAGCCGGACGGAATTTCACGCTGGTATAATCCGGCACCAAGTCGGCCTGTCCCGGAATAATAAACACGGTCTGCCCTTCCAAGGCACTACCTTTGGGTGCTTTCCACGCCAGCTTGCGGAAATCCGTGTCGGCAATCTGATTGTATAGGCTGGCATCAATCATGTTCATCATACCGAGTCCTTCAGCCCAAGCATAACCATACTGAGCCTCCACTGACATGAAGGAGGTCCAGTTTAGCAAACCTGATTGTACGGCGGCATCCTCTGCCTGGAGTTGCGAACCCCACATCCAATAATCCAACTGGTTGAAACCTGTTACGGGATCCAGCCATTCGCTCTCGGTCATCGGGTCGGACGAAGACTCGTTGATAGCTCGGCGGGCATAATCCCTGGCATTGGCATAGTCACCCAGCCACATGTAATAACGGGCTTTTAGACCATACACGGCATCCAGGTGCGGTAGCGTTTTGGTCGCGATGTCCAAATGCACAATGTATTCTTCCGCCTTGTTCAGGTCAGACAAGATGAACTCCGCCATTTGCTCGCGAGTGGCGCGGGGATTATTCCGTGCTGTCTCTTCCGTAGTGGTTTCGGTGACAATGGGCACCGTAAGTCCTTTCACGTCATTGCCGCTGGCATTGAGGGATGAAATCGCGTCATTCTCTAGGAACTCGAAAGATTGAGCCATGTCCAGATAAATCATGGCGCGGAAGCCATAGCCTGCCCCCAAATATCCCAACTGCGTATCGGAGGCTGCTTCCGGATTGACAGCACTGATCAGGTTGTTCGTGGTCTGTACAAACTTCCAATAGTAGTTCCAAATAAACTGGCTGGCCGATGTGTTGGGGCCGATGCCGCTGTTGTTATACCAAGAGTCATACCAAAGGGAGTAAGGACTGGAAGGTACAGCCAAGTCTCCGGTCATCACATCGCGGATATGCATCTGCGAGCCATATCCCCATTCCCAGTGGTTGCCCACCACCGTCTCTATATCATTGGCAAACGCTGGCATAGCCCACAGCAGGGCTTCCGTGGCTTTGGCCGAGGAACCCAATTGGTCTGTAGTAGCCCCGTTGGTGGGAAATGTCTCCTCGATGCAACTGTTCAGCGACAAAGTTGCCATGCAGCATGTGCCTAAAACAAGTTTGGATATATTTTTCATACTAGTAAGTGACTTTAAATGATTAGAATGTTAATGATATACCGCCCGAAATGGTACGTATCGGCGCATAGTATTGGTTTGTGATGTCGCCACTAATGCTCTGGCGCGGATCCATACCCTTACGTTTCGACCACAGATACACATTGTCGGCAGCCAGATAGATACGTAATTTTTCTACACCGAAAGTGCGACAGAATCGTGCCGGAAGCGTATAACCTGCAGTGATGTTTTGCAAGCTAAGATAAGAGGCACTGGTCAAGAAACGGTCGGATGAGGAAGCCGTGTACAAATCACCATATTGGAGACGGGGGATATTGCTGCCCGTGTTGTCGGCAGACCAAGCATTCAGCAAATCCTTGTGGAAGGCATTGCCTCGGCTTTGGGAAGTGGGAGACTCCATCATGGTAGCGTAATCCGCATCATACACCTGGCCGCCAAGCTGGTAAGCAAAATCAATGGAGAAGTCGAAGCCTTTGTAATTCAACGACGTGTTGAAACCGCCATATACATCAGGCAGTGCCGTACCACACAGATAATAATCGGCATCGGCCGGGTTGGTAACGGTTTCAAGTCCGGTTACCTGGCCGGTTTCCGGATCTACCACATTCTTATAGTAGAGGGCTACACCTTCTTCGTTAACCCCTGCATAACGGTTCAGACGATAGGTAAACAACGAGATACCTTCTCCGTAGAACTTGTCGCCGCTGCTGTATCCGCTCACGCCATCTACTTCCATTGTCTTGCGTTCGTCGGGCAGATAAGTCACCTTGTTCTTGTAGTGTGTCAGGTTCAAGCCGATGTTCCACTCCAAGTCGCGGGTCTTGATGGGGGTACCTTTCAACTCCAATTCCAAGCCCATATTGCGCATGTCGCCCACGTTGGCATAGTATGATGTGTAACCCAACGACGGCGGCAAGGGGAAACTGAACAGCATATCGGTAGTCTTGCGGTTGAAGAACTCAATCGTACCGCTCAGACGCTGCTTGAAGAACTCAAAGTCGAAGCCCATGTTGAAGTTGGCATTCGTCTCCCATGTGATGTCCTTGTTGCCCATCATGGCAGGCACTGCGGCAGGACTTCCAGACGAATTGATGATATTATAGGTATTCACATAGAGATAGTTGCTGATATTGTCGTTACCCTGTTGGCCATAAGAGACCTTGAACTTCAACATGTCAATCCATTCCACGTCAAACCAATCCTCGTGTGTAATGTTCCAGGCTGCACTAGCCGACCAGAAGTTTCCCCAGCGGTTGTCCGGATGGAAGCGACTGGATGCATCACGGCGGTAAGAACCGGATACGAAATATCTTTCGGCAAAGTCATATTGTATGCGGCCGAAATAACCTTCCGTGTTATAATCCGTGGTGTACGAATCTACACTTCCGTTTGTGATGGCACCTGCCAGTTCGATATTGCTGGGATCGAACATGTTGTTCTTATTGCCCATCAAATAGTAATACTTGCTACGGTAGGATTCATGACCCAGCATCACATCCACATTGTGTTCGCCGAAACTGTGCTTCCAGGTCAGCAATTGCTGGAAGTTATACGACAGGTCGCGCGTGTGATACTTATATAAGATACCATTGGAATCTGCGTATTGTCCATAGAAAGGATTGGTCACATTGCTGGTGCGTGTTTCATCCACATATACACTGTTTGTCGAAGTAAACTTGAAATCTTTGAGAAAACGAATCTCAAAGAAACCGTTGGCATTGATGGCATTGCCTTCTGCATTGTTTGTATTCAACAAAGTCTCCGCTACCGCATTGGAGCCTGGGTAAATGGGACGAACCATGCCTCCGTTGCTGCGATCGCCAAAGTCATACCAAGTGAAGCCGTTGCTGTCTTGCATGATGTTTCCGTTGCCATCACGCAAATACATGGGATAAATCGGCGCTATTTCCGTGGCTATAGAGAACACATTACCCGAATTGCCGCGGGCACCATCTGATCCCAACATATCTGCATCAAAGTGCGTATAAGCCATGTTGGCACCGACCTTCAGCCAATCTTTTACTTGATAATCAGCCTTCAAGCGACCTGTCAGACGCTTGTAGTCCGATTTGGCCGTGATACCTTCATTGTCCAGGTAGTTCACGGAAGCGTAGAAAGATGACTTGTCATTGCCGGCTGTCACGCTGACATTATATTCCTGGCGAAGGCCGCTGCGATAGGTCTCGTCCAACCAGTTGTCCGGACGTACCAGATATTGTTGGCCGTTGATATCCACCAGATTGCCCAACGTGGCATGGGGATTCAGTTTGCCGTCCTGGTTAATGAGATACTCTCCGTTGGGTACACTGAATACATTATAGCCAAGGCCATAGTCTCCCGACTGTGTCATATTGGTTACAGCCATCTGATAAGCATCAGCCGTACTCATGCCACGGCCCAGGAAGTAATTGTTCAATGCACCATAATACATTTCATAATACAGTCCGGGGTCACGAATTACGTCATAATCGCGTGTGGCACGTGAATTGACACCCCACTTGGCATCCACCGTCACCGTGGCTTGCCCACTGCTGCCCTTCTTAGTTGTCACCATAATGACACCGTTGGCACCGCGCGCACCATACAAGGCATTAGAAGCGGCATCTTTCAACACCGTCATGCTCTCGATATCCTGCGAGTTCAAGTTGTTCAGATCACCGTCAAAAGGCACACCATCCACGATAATCAGCGGGTCATTCCCGGCTGTGATGGAGCTGATACCGCGAATACGGATAGAAGGCGACGAGGCACCCGGCTGGCCAGTCGTGTTGTTCAACTGAACACCGGCCACCTTACCTGTTAGGGCGTTGGCCACATTGCTAGTCTGAATCTTGCCGATGTCTTCTGAAGAAACCACACTGGCAGAACCCGTAAATGCCGAACGTTTGGCAGTTCCATAGGCAGTAACCAATACCTCGTCCAGCAATTCCGCATTGGTTCTCATTCTGATAGTCATATTCGGCTGAATATCAACCTCTTCCGTGTGCATGCCCACGTAAGATACTACGATAGTTCCCGCGGAACTTGGTATGTTCTTTCTTTATTGAATATCAGTGGATTAGAACAGAAATCTGAACTCCGTCTTTCTAAAAGTGGGGATTGATTTCCAGCCGGTTAGGAGATATTGCGCGACACTTTTTCTACCTAGTTTCTACCCGTTCCTGTTGTATCTAATTCATACACAACTGTTTTTTGTGGTTCATCTTCATGGTTAGTGATACCTGTTTTCTACTGACTTCTTAGGGATGCTCAAAAAAACAGTAGAAATGGGGCTGATGATTCTTGAAGTCTGCCATGCTGGAAAAGTGAGGATTGCGATAGGAAGGAAGGCGTAATGTACAGATATTTGATGCTTCAGTTCCACTGCTGCCAATGACTGCCCCGTATGCCATCCACCGTCTTTCGTCCTTTTATTCTTGCTGCCAATAAAAAATTAAATCATTGATTTTTAGTCATATAAACAAACAATACAAGACTGCCCGAGTGATCAACTGACGACTTGTCGAGCGTTTAACTGACGGCTTCCACTCCCATCAGTTGATGGCAGGAAAAGTAATCAGTTGATCAGTTGGGAAAGAACTTGTACAGCCGGTTGTGTAAAGGCAGCAGGAATTGTTTATGTCAAGAAATGTAATCTATACTTTCCCGCACCTTACATGTCTTTCCGGCAGCTATGTACACCACGTCGGTGCGTAGGCGATATTTACTTTGTCCGTAACTTTGCGATAGCCCTATCGCAGGCTAACGATAGCTCTATCGCAGGCCAACGATAGCTCTATCGCAGGCTGACGATAGCTCTATCGTAAATTCCTCCGCGCTTAAACCAGATTTCTATTATGCCTTAGTCCTTATGTCGCTCCAAGTCGTGTACAAGCGTACGATCCATCACCGCAGCGTAGCCTTGTGTAGTCCGTACATTCTTATGCCCTAACAGCTTTTGAACAGTTGTAATGCTGACTCCCTTATATATTAATAAGGTAGCGTTGGTATGTCGGGCCGTGTGAAAGGAGATGTGCTTTTCCAATCCGGCCATTTGTCCTAACAGGCGGAGTTGCTTGTTGACGTTCGAGTTGTTCTTCAGTCGGAAGAAGTCCGTCAGCCTCCCGCCATACTTGTCCAGTAAGTTCACTCCCTTGCCATCGAAGAGCAAGTAGAGCGGCAGGCGGACTTCGGTTTTCGCCTTCACCGACCGGTACATCAGCCAACGCTCCCGGCCTATGTACACAATGTTTTCGGGTCGGAGTGCCGTAAAGTCGGAATAGCGCAGTCCGGCATAACAGCAGAACAGGAAAGCATCCAAGGTCTTCTGTAAACCCAGCCGCCTTCCGGTCAGACACAACCTTTCCAGCCTTTCCAGTTCATCCGGCGTCAGATGCGTATGCCGATAATCGGTGGTCTTGATCTTATAGTCCCGGAAAGGATGAGCCTGCATCATCGGCCCTTTCTTTCGAATAGCGGCATTCACCTGCTGCTTTAGATGCTTCAAATGTTTGGCAATGGTATTGACATGATATCCCCGTTGCCGCAGGAAATACTCAAACTCTGCCAGAAGCTCAAAAGTCAGGTCAGCAAAGAGAATCCGCGGACGGAAGGCGCGCAGCAGCCGCAAGGTGGAGAACAGATTGCGGCGGGTACTCTCCTTCACGGCAGCCTGCCTCACTTCTCGTTCCATGAAGTCCGTGAAAGAAGTCTCATTGCAAGACGTTATTCCCGCTTCTTCTTTCAGCAACTCCGGCGAGACCTGTCTTCCCTGCCGCCAGAGCCGTAGTTCCCGCTGTTCCATGTCACTGAGTTGCTCAGAGAGCCGACGGTTCAGCGCTTCGGCGTTTGGGTGGTTTCGTACCCGTTTGCGCCGTGCATCCCATTGCTCGGGCTTCAGATAGATATGTGTGGAGAAATACCTTTTCCGGCCGTACTGGTAAGCCTCCACTTGCACCAGCGCCATCCCTCTGCGATTGAGGGCTCTTTTCCGGTTGTACACCAGTTTGTAAACTATTTTATCCATCTTTTCTAAATTGAGGTTCACATTGTCAAGACGGAGGGCAATATCCCCGGCAAAAAAGCAAATATAGACCTGTTTCAACTACAAAAAGACGGGATAAACTGCCGCTTGGGATGCAAAGTTTGCACGTATTCGGAGTAACAGGAACCACTAATGAGGCGGAAAGGGTAAGTTTTCTCCTGCTTTTTTAACCATTTTGTTTTAAAAAACCTGCATTCCTTAAAAGAAAAGGGGAAGAAATGCTGTGCATATTGCAACTACGTTACAATGTTAGCAACCCTTTTTACGGAGAAAAACGTGTTATTCAGCATAAATACGGCAGAGAATGTAACAAATTGATAGAAATACAAGGTTTTTTCAAAGAATCAATTGCAGCATTCATATTTATTAATATATTTGCAACCTGTTAGAGTAAAGAATCAATTAATGTAAAGTTAAACTTTAAGAGAGAATTTATGAAAAGAAAATTAATGCTGTTATTGGCCTGTCTCTTTGTCGGGATAGGCTTGGTGACTGCCCAGACTCAGAGGGTCACAGGTGTTGTGATTTCTGATGAAGACGGGCAGCCGGTGATCGGAGCGTCAGTACAAGTAAAAGGTACCCAACAAGGTACTATTACTGACGTAGATGGTAAGTTCACCTTGTCGAACGTACCAAGTTCCGCGGGAACGCTGGTTATTTCCTTCGTGGGTATGCACACGGAAGAGGTTGATATTCAGCCGAATATGACGATCAGAATGAAAACCAACGCGGAGGTGCTGGATGAGGTGATGGTGGTTGCCTACGGTACGGCGAAGAAGTCCTCGTTTACCGGTTCTGCCTCTACTATTAGTAATGAAAAGCTGGAGTCTCGTCCTATTACGAACGTGACGAAGGGCTTGGAAGGACAGGCAACGGGTATCCTGACGACTTCGGGTTCGGGCCAGCCGGGTGAATCGGCTTCGGTTATCATCCGTGGTTATGGTTCTATCAATGCTTCCTCTTCTCCGTTGTATGTAGTGGACGGTATTCCTTACGATGGCTCGCTGTCCGACATCAACCCGTCGGATATTGAATCCATGACCATCTTGAAGGACGCTTCCGCCGGTGCTTTGTATGGTGCCCGTGGTGCCAATGGTGTCATCATGATCACGACCAAACAAGGTAAGGAAGGTAAGGCAAAGGTGACATGGCGTTCTACGGTGGGCTGGGCATCGCGTGCTATCGATGAGTATGCCATGGTAGGCCAAAAGGACTTCGTGCAGTTGACTTACGAAGCTTTGCGTAATGGCTATGCCTTCACCAATGGTTATGCTTGGGCAGATGCCGAGGCTGCTGCCCGCGAGGATTTGGGTGCCACACTGGGTGGAGAGCTCTACAATCCCTTCAAGAACTATACATGGAACAATATCATCGATCCGACTACAGGCATGGTGCGCGCTGATGCACAGGCTGCATGGAATGAGAACTGGATGGATGCCCTGCTGCAGAACCGCGCTTTCCGTCATGAACATCAGTTCCAGGTGAGCGGCGGTACGGAAAAGACCAAATATATGTTCTCACTGAGCTATCTGAACGAGGACGGTATCTTGAAAACGACGAATTTCCAGCGTTACAGCGGACGTGCCAATGTATCGACGGAAGTAACGGAATGGTTCAAAGCCAACGTGAACTTGTCACTGGCTCATTCATACACCAACTATAGCCAATATGACGGTTCTTCACAATCCAACGTATGGTACTCGGCCCAATTCGCTTCGCCTTTGTTCCCGATGTATGTGAAGGACGCTGACGGCAACAACGCATTGGATGCCAACGGTAATCCGCAACTGGACTATGGTGAAGGCGGCCGTCCGGGCAGCTATAACGATTTCAACCCGCTGGGTGGTCTGGTAGATGACAAGTCGAACGTGAAGAATGACGTTGCCGGCTTGCGTACAGGCATCACGCTGGGTTCGGACAGCGACAAGTTCGGCGTATTCAAAGGCTTGAAGCTGAACGTCAACTTCGGTATGGACTATGTCAACCAGTTGCAGATGAACTATATGAACATGCACCATGGTAACCAGGCAGCTGCCGGTGGTCTGATCCAGAAGTACAATGCCCGCACACAGAGCTACACGTTCAACCAGTTGCTGACTTGGAACCGTTCTTTCGGTTTGCACAATTTCGACATCCTGGCCGGTCACGAGTTCTACGCTTATAAATATGAATACCTGACTGCCGGTAAGACGAACCTGGTGGATGGCATCCTGGAACTCCGTCCGGGTACGACGCTGTATGCCGCAGACTCTTATACGAACAATTACCGCATCGAATCGTGGCTGGGTCGTTTCAACTACAATTTCGACGAGAAGTATTACTTTGACGCTTCTGTACGTAGAGACGGTTCTTCCCGCTTCTATAAGGACAACCGTTGGGGTACGTTCTGGTCGGTCGGAGCCAACTGGCGTATTTCCAAGGAAGGATTCATGGAGGATTTGACTTGGCTGGACAACCTGTCGCTGAAGGTCAGCTACGGCCAGCAAGGTAACGACAACCTGAGCACCCTCTACGCTTGGCAGAGCCTTTATGACCTGGGATGGCCCAATGAAGACCAGATCGGTGGCTTCATCTCGACACTGGAGAACCGCAATGTTTCATGGGAAAAGAGCGGCAACTTCAACGTCGGCATCGAGGCCATGATGTTTGACAGCCGCTTGAGCATCAATGCCGAGTATTACAACAAGAAGACAACGGACATGCTGCTGAACTACCCGATGGCTACTTCTACCGGTTTCAACGGTTACAATGCCAACATCGGTGACATGCGCAACAGCGGTTTCGAATTTGAAGTGAAAGTGACTCCCGTCAAGACCAACGACTTGACATGGAACATCACGTGGATGGGTTCTACCGTAAAGAACAAGGTTCTGAAGCTGACGGGTGAATCACCTGAAATCATCAGCGGTATCTACAGCATCAAGGAAGGCATGCCTATCAACACATTCTACATGTCCAAGGCTGCCGGCGTAGACCCGGCCACAGGTGCCCAGCTCTATTGGGTATATGACACCGATGCCCAAGGCAACCGCGTGGGCGAGGAATACATCTCGAGCGACTATCAGAAGGCAACCAACAGCAAGTACTACATGGGCAGCCGTATTCCTGACCTGTATGGCAGCATCGGTACCGACTTGTCCTGGAAGGGTATCGACTTCTCGTTCCTGGCCTCCTACTCCATTGGCGGCAAGGTATTCGACAGCTTGTATCAGGCTTCTATGGAAAACCTCTATTACAACAATGGCTGGAACGAACACGCCCTGCGCCGCTGGCAGAAGCCGGGCGACATCACGGACGTTCCCCGCATAGAGATTTCCGGTGCCTATGCTACGAGCGACCGCTTCCTGGTGAATGCTTCGTACTTCGCCATCAAGAACATCACGCTGGGCTACACGTTGCCGAAGACGTGGATGAACAAAGCCAAGCTGAACTCTGTGCGCATCTTTGCTTCGGTGGACAACCTGGCTCTCTTCTCGCACTTGCAAGGTATGGACCCGCAGTACAACTTCAGCGGTTCTACCGACTATGTGTACACGCCGAACAAGACTTGGTCGCTCGGATTTGAACTTAACTTCTAATTCTCATTCATCTAACTAACATAGAAAAAGCAAATATGAAAAAGATATTCCACTATATGTTTGCCGCGCTGGTAAGTTGCGCCACCTTGACTTCCTGTCTGGACGACGCGCTGGAAACCACTCCGACAGACTCCATGTCCGGTGAAAGCCTGCTGGGAAGTACCAGTACGGCCATGATTCCCCTGAACGGTATCTATCGTTCCATGTATTCCTCTTGGTCGCCTGCAGGCAATACACACCAGAGCTTCGGTATCAGTTCTTATAACCTGATGGCGGACCTGATGGGTGAGGACATGGTTCAGGCAGCTGCCGGTAGCGGTTGGTTCTGGTACGATTGCCTGTATCAGGTGAAAGAGCGTTACACCAGCACATCCTGGCGTTCGTACGACGTATGGAACTGCTACTATACCTGGATTTCCAACGCAAATTATATCATTGCCCGCGAAGAGACGATGGCAGGCGATGCCGACGATGTGGCTTACATCATCGGACAGGCATACGCCATCCGCGCTTATTCATACTTTATGCTGGCACAGACCTTTGCCCGCACCTACGACGGTCACCAGAGCGAGCCTTGCTGCCCCATCTACACCGAACCTACGCAGGCCGGCACGCAGGGTAATCCCCGCGCAACGGTGCAGGAAGTGTACGACCAGATCGTAGCCGACATGGATCACGCCCTGACATTGCTGGAGGGTAAGGCAAGACAGCACATCACGCACATCGGCTACAGCGTGGCTTGCGGCCTGCGTGCACGCATTGCCCTGGTGATGAACGACTGGGCTACGGCGCGCGATGCAGCCATCAATGCCATCAACGCAGCCGGTGAGGAACGTTGTAGCATCCTGCCGGTAGCCAGCTTCGCAGGCTTGAACAACAGCGCTGCCGCCAACGTCATGTGGGGAGCCTCCATCATTGCCGACCAGTCCGGTATGTATGCCAGCTTCCTGAGCCACATGGATGCCTGCGACGAACTGGGAGCCAGCGCCGGTGCTTACGGACAATCCGCCCGCAAGCAGATCAGCAAAGAATTGTATGCCCTGATGAGTCCGGCAGATACCCGTCGCGCCTGGTGGGATCCCTCTAACGAAGAGAACGGCGAAGGCGGCTATCAGCAAGAGAAGTTCAAGTTCGCCAACCGTCAGACTTGGACAGGCGACTACATCTGGATGCGTGTGGAAGAGATGTATCTGACACTGGCCGAGGCAGAATGCCACCTGGGCAACGATGCGGATGCACAGCGGTATCTGACCATGCTGATGTCAACCCGTGTAGAGGGTTACACCTGCACCAAGACCGGCACGGCACTGGGCACGACCAGCAGCCAGCGCACCGGCTCATTGCTGGAAGAAATCATCGACCAGCGCCGTATCGAACTGTGGGGTGAATTCGGCCGCATCTACGACCTGCGCCGCCTGCACCAAGGCTTCCGCCGTACCGCAGACATGGGTTGGCCGCGTGCCGCCTTGCTGTCCGGTCGTCCTTCGGACAATCCCGAATCGTACATGTGGGTATTGACCATCCCGCAAACAGAGTTCGACGGCAATGTCAACATGAATCCTGAGACTGACCAAAACCCGGTAACAGACTTGGGCGATTAATTACTAATCTCTAAAAAGACAAACGTATTATGAAGATACAGAATTATTTAGTAGGAATAGGCCTTGCTTTGGGCGTGCTGCTGACTTCGTGTGAGCAGGACAATGAGAAGCCCATCTATGCAGGCACCACCATGGGTGTGACCTTTGGATTCAACTCTCAGTCCGTGGACTTCCCGTCCGAAGGATATGAAGGCTTTGACGTGGAGGTGATCCGTGCACAGTCCGGCGAGGCTGTGACCATCCCCCTCTCGGCTGTAATGCTGGATGCAGCAGGCAACAGTTCTCCGGTGCCTGCCACCATCCAAGTGCCGAGCAGCGTCAGCTTCGAGGCCGATGAAAAGGTTTCTTCGTTCCACGTGAGCGTAGGCGACATTGAATCGGGTGTTACATATCAACTGGCTGTGACCATGGCCAACGAGGAGTATGCGCCGATAGACAACATCTCGACCAAGGTTATCAGCATTTATCGCGACTATACTTATACTTCCATTGGTACGGGCGAAGTTCGGTCTTCATTCTTCGCCATGGACGCAGCAGGTACGCCTTATGTCGGTGACGTAGAGATTCAGAAAGCAGACCAAATAACTTGGTATAAAGTCATCTCTCCCTATGAAGAAGGTTATGACCTGATTTTGCAAGTGGCAGAAGACGGAACATCCGTAACAGTACCACAACAAGTTATTTACAGTAGTTATGGTCAGTACGGCGCACTGTCTGTAGCCGGCGAAGGTGAGCTTGAGAACGGCATCATTACTGTAACTCTTGAATTTACAGTATCCGCCGGTACTTTTGGTACATACCAAGAAACTTACGTCCTGCCGGAAGCTACAGCTGCAGAATAAGTTCCTGTTGAAAGCTTCTGCCAGCAAAAGAGTTTTCTAGGCCAGAGCTACTTATTACAAGCTCACAAGTACTGAAACGTAGGATTCGCTGGTTTTGCAAGAATCCCTGTCAACGGCAGAAGCTTACACCTATTTATATTATAGCGAGGATGCGCCCCAAAACGCATCCTCGCTTTTTTTATACGAACATAGACCGACTTTACTCCAGAGATTGCCAGGCACAAAGTTTGGCAAAGCAGCAGGCTCCTTTCCCGCTTTTACACGGAGGTACCGACGAACGTACTCCCCGATACCGACGAGCACGAGCGCGGGTACCGACGGACAAGCGCGGGAATATAGGCATGCAGTAGCAACTTTGGCGTACATCCTTTTGAGATATGAATCCAAACACATAACTTTGTAGCGATTAACAAGAAAGAGTATTTACTACAGAAGAAACGGACAAGAGATAGGATAAACACCTATTTATATTATATAGGAATACAACAACATGGCAATGAAAGAATTCGTAATATCCGAAGCCAAGGTGGAGACCGCAGTCCTGGTGGGCCTCGTGACACAGATGCAGAACGAGCGCAAGACCGAGGAATACCTGGACGAACTGGCTTTCTTGGCCGAGACGGCCGGAGCACAGGTGGTGAAACGCTTCACACAGAAACTGGACCAGCCCAACTCCGTGACCTACGTGGGCAAGGGAAAGCTGGACGAGATAAAGGCATACATCGAACGCGAGGAGGAAGAGGAACGCGAGGTAGGCATGGTCATCTTCGACGACGAGCTGTCCGCCAAGCAGATACGCAACATCGAGGGCGCGCTGAAGATAAAGATACTGGACCGCACATCGCTCATCCTGGACATCTTCGCCATGCGGGCACAGACGGCCAACGCCAAGACGCAGGTGGAGCTGGCGCAGTATAAATATATGCTGCCCCGCCTGCAACGCTTGTGGACCCACCTGGAGCGCCAGGGAGGCGGTTCGGGTGCCGGCGGCGGAAAAGGTTCGGTGGGCTTGCGCGGACCGGGTGAGACGCAGTTGGAGATGGACCGGCGTATCATCCTGAACCGCATGGCCTTGCTGAAACAGCGCCTGGCGGAGATTGACAAGCAGAAGTCCACCCAACGCAAAAACCGCGGACGACTGATCCGCGTGGCGCTGGTGGGCTACACCAACGTGGGCAAGTCCACGCTGATGAACCTGCTGTCCAAGAGCGAGGTATTCGCCGAGAACAAGCTGTTCGCCACGCTGGACACCACCGTGCGCAAGGTCATCATCGACAACCTGCCCTTCCTGCTGAGCGACACCGTGGGCTTCATCCGCAAGCTGCCTACCGATCTGGTGGATTCGTTCAAGTCCACGCTGGACGAGGTACGCGAGGCCGACTTGCTCCTGCACGTGGTGGACATCAGCCACCCGGACTTCGAGGAGCAAATCGAAGTGGTGAACAAGACCCTGGCGGACATCGGCGCGGCGGGCAAGCCGATGATGATCGTCTTCAACAAGATTGATGCCTACACCTACGTACAAAAGGCGGAAGACGACCTCACCCCGCGCACCAAGGCCAACTGGACGCTGGAGGAGCTGATGCAGACATGGATGGCGAAGATGGCGGGCGACTGCATCTTCATCTCCGCCAAGCAGCGCACCAACCTGGAGGAACTGCGCCGCGTGGTCTATGCCCGCGTCAAGGAACTGCACGTGCAGAAGTATCCGTATAATGACTTCCTGTACCAGACGTATGAGGAGGAGTAAATAGGAATTTAGTTTAGGCGCGGATTACGCGGATGGACGCGGATTTATTATTTGTATAACCAATGGAATCCAGCGTTTACAGTGAAAAGATTATCCGTGAAATCCGCGTAATCCGCGCCTAAAATCCACCGATAAATTATCATTTAACCGCATAAGCATGAATTACCGTAAACTGACAAACGACGAAATCGCCCGCCTGCAGGCGCAGTCCTGCCTGGCCGACGACTGGGAGAGAGTGAGTGTGGCCGAGGGCTTCACCACCGACTATGTACATCATACACGCTTCAGCGGCGACGTCCGCCTGGGCGTGTTCCAAAGCGAGTTCACCCTACCGGGCGGCATCAAGAAGCACGCCGCCTTGCGCCACGTGACCCTGCATAATGTCTCGGTGGGCAACAACTGCTGCATCGAGAACATCCAGAACTACATTGCCAACTACGACATCGGCGATGACACCTTCATCGAGAACGTGGACCGCATCTTCGTGGACGGCACATCGACCTTCGGCAACGGTGTCGAGGTGTCCGTACTGAACGAGACCGGCGGCCGCGAAGTGGCCATCAACGACAAGCTGTCCGCCCACATCGCCTACATCATGGCACTGTATCGCCACCGCCCCGTGCTGACGGCCCGCCTGAAGGAAATCGCCGACTTCTACGCCCGCAAGCACGCCTCGGACCGCGGCACCATCGGCAACCGAGTCACCATCCTCAACACGGGCAGCATCAAGAACGTCCGCATCGGCGACCGGTGCCGCATCTCGGGGGCCGGGCGCCTGTACAACGGCAGCCTCAACAGCAACGAGGCGGCTCCGATACACATCGGGCAAGGCGTGGTGTGCGAGGACTTCATCATCTCCAGCGGCTCGCACGTGGACGACGGGGCCACGCTGACCCGCTGCTTCGTGGGACAGGCCTGCCAGTTGGGACACAACTACTCGGCGTCCGACTCGCTGTTCTTCAGCAACTGCCAGGGAGAGAACGGCGAGGCCTGCGCCATCTTCGCCGGGCCGTTCACCGTGACGCACCACAAGTCGACGCTGCTCATCGCGGGCATGTTCTCGTTCATGAACGCCGGTTCGGGCTCCAACCAGAGCAACCACATGTACAAGTTGGGGCCCATCCACCAAGGCACGCTGGAGCGCGGGGCGAAGACCTCGTCGGACAGCTACATCCTCTGGCCGGCACGGGTGGGCGCCTTCTCGCTGGTGATGGGGCGTCACGTCAACCACGCGGACACCTCGAACCTGCCTTTCTCCTACCTCATCGAACAGCAGAACACGACCTACCTGGCGCCCGGCGTCAACCTGCGCAGCGTGGGCACCATCCGCGACGCGCAGAAGTGGCCCAAACGCGACGGGCGCAAAGATCCGCACAAGCTGGACTACATCAACTATAACCTGCTGAGCCCCTACACCGTGCAGAAGATGTTCAAGGGGCTGGACATCCTGCGCACCCTGCGCCACGCCTCGGGCGAGCTGTCCGACATCTACTCGTACCACAGCGCGAAGATACGCAACTCGGCCCTGGTGAAAGGCATCGGCTTCTACGAGACGGCGATACATAAGTTCCTGGGCAACTCCGTCATCAAGCGGCTGGAGGAGACGCACTTCCGCACGGACGAGGAAATCCGCGCCCGCCTGCGCCCGGACACGCCCATTGGCAGCGGCGAGTGGGTGGATATCTCCGGACTGATTGCCCCGAAGAGCGAGATTGACAAGCTGCTGGATGCCATCGAGCGGGACGACATCAACCGCCTGAAGGACATCAACGCCGCCTTCGAACAGATGCACAACCAGTATTATACCTACGAATGGACCTGGGCCTACGAGAAGCTGGAGGAATTCTACGGCGTCCGGCCCGAGGACATGACCGCGGCGGATGTCATCCGCATCGTGGAGAAATGGAAGGAAGCCGTTGTCGGCCTGGACAAGATGCTGTACGAGGACGCACGCAAGGAGTTCTCCCTGGCCTCGATGACGGGCTTCGGCGCCGACGGCTCGCGCCTGGAGAAAGAGCAGGACTTCGAGCAGGTGCGCGGCGACTTCGAGAGCAATCCGTTCGTCACGGCCGTGCTGAAACACATCGAAGTGAAGACGGCCCTGGGCGACGAACTGATAGGCCGCATGAAGCAGGTGAAGTAGAAGGCCGACAGGCTGAAAAAAATCCGCCCGGATTCTGTCACAAATCCGGGCGGGTTTCTTATAAAACCCGGGCGGACTTTGAGTAAAATCCGCCCGGATATTTTTTGCTACCCGCGCGGATAATCTCAGCTACCCGCGCGGGTAATTTTTGCTATCCGCGCGGGCAGTTCCGGCTACCCGCGCGGATTTTAGTTCAGAGCAGCCCGGCCAGTTCCAGAACCTTGTCCACGGCAGCCTTGAGGCCATCGGGATTCTTGCCGCCGGCCGTGGCAAAGTGGGGCTGTCCGCCGCCACCGCCGAGGATGAGCTTGGCGGCTTCCTTGACCAGCGCACCGGCCTTCAGGCCATCGGCCACGAGCTTCTCGCCCAGCATGACGGTCAGCATCGGCCTGTTCTCAAACAGGGTTCCGGCCACGAAGCAGAAGCTGTCGCCCAGCTCGCCGCGCAGTTGGAAGGCGATGTTCTTTGCCGATTCGGGCGAAACGGGAGCGGTGAAAGAGATGACCTTCACGCCGTTCACCTCCTTGGCGCTTTGCAGGAGTTTCTCCTTCAGCTGGGCTTCCTTCTCCTTCATGAAGTCCTCAATCTGCTTCTTCAGTCCGGCGTTCTCGTCGATGTACTTGCGGATGGCGCCCGTCAGGTCCGGGGCATTGTTGAAGAGGGCGCGCAGGTCGTGCATCGTATCCAGGATGGTGTCCAGCATCTCCTCCACCTTGGCACCAGTCAGTGCCTCGATGCGGCGCACGCCGGCAGCCACGGAGCTTTCGGAGATAATCTTCACCATGCCGATGCAGCCCGTGGCCGGTACGTGCGTACCGCCGCAGAACTCGATGGACGAGCCGAACTGGATGACACGCACGTGGTCGCCATACTTCTCGCCGAAGAGGGCGATGGCTCCCAACTCCTTGGCTTCCTCGATGGGGATGTTGCGGTGTTCCGTCAAGGGAACATTGGCACGGATCTTGGCGTTGACGCGGTGCTCTACCTCGCGCAGCTGCTCGTCCGTCACCTTCTGGAAGTGCGAGAAGTCGAAGCGCAGCGAATCGGGCGTCACCAGCGAGCCCTTCTGCTCCACGTGGTCGCCGAGCACCTGGCGCAGGGCCTCGTCCAGCAGGTGCGTGGCGGAGTGGTTGGCGGCACAGGCGGCACGCTTCTCCACGTCCACGCAAGCCATCATCGGCGCCTCGGGATGCTCGGGCAACTTCTTGGCGATGTGGATGGGCAGGTTGTTCTCCTTCTTGGTATCCACAATCTCGATGGTCTCGTATTCGCTGACCAATACGCCCGTGTCGCCCACCTGACCGCCGCTCTCGGCGTAGAAAGGCGTCTTGTCCAGGACAATCTGGTAGAGCGTCTGGTTTTTCTGCTTCACCTGGCGGTAGCGCAGGATGGAGGTTTCATACTCGGTATAGTCATAACCCACGAATTCGGTGGTGCCTTCCTTCAGCGTAATCCAGTCACCGGTCTCGACAGCGGCGGCATTTCTTGCACGCTGCTTCTGCTGCTGCATCTCGACGTTGAAGGCCTCGATGTCGGCGGTCATGCCGTTCTCACGCAAGATCAGCTCCGTCAGGTCGAGGGGGAAGCCGAAGGTGTCATACAGCGTAAAGGCATCCTTGCCGCTGATTTCCGTCTTTCCGGCAGCCTTGGCATCGGCCATGGTCTTGTCCAACAAGCGGATACCTGTCTCCAACGTGCGGAGGAAAGCTTCTTCCTCTTCCTTGATGACCTTGGATATCAGCTCCTTCTGCGCGTTCAGTTCGGGATAGGCAGCACCCATGTCCTCAATCAGCACGGGCAACAGACGGTACATGAAGGCCTGCTTCTGTCCCAGGAACGTGTAGCCATAGCGCACGGCACGACGCAGGATGCGGCGGATGACGTAGCCGGCCTTGGCATTGCCAGGCAGCTGTCCGTCGGTGATGGAGAAGGCAATGGTGCGGATGTGGTCGGCCACCACGCGCATAGCCACGTCCTTCTGCTTGTCAGCACCGTAAGGCGTGCCGGACATGGCGGCAATGGCCTGGATGAGGGGCTGGAAGACGTCGGTGTCATAGTTGGACGTCTTGCCTTGCAGGGTCATGCAGAGACGCTCGAAGCCCATGCCGGTATCGATGACCTTGGCGGGAAGTTCCTCGAGGCTGCCGTCGGCCTTGCGGTTGAACTGCATGAAGACGAGGTTCCAAATCTCGATGACCTGCGGATGGTCGTGGTTCACCATGTCACGGCCGGGCACCTTGGCCTTCTCTTCCTCGCTGCGCAGGTCAATGTGGATTTCCGAGCAAGGACCGCAGGGACCCGTATCGCCCATTTCCCAGAAATTATCGTGCTTGTTGCCGTTGATGATATGGTCTTTCGGAAGATACTGTTCCCAGTAGGAAGCAGCCTCGTCGTCACGGCTCAAGCCCTCCTCGGGACTGCCTTCGAAGACGGTGGCATAGAGGTTGGCGGGATTGATTTTCAGGACGTCCACCAGGTACTCCCAAGCCCAGGAGATGGCCTCTTTCTTGAAGTAGTCGCCGAAGGACCAGTTGCCCAGCATCTCGAACATGGTGTGGTGGTACGTATCATGTCCCACCTCCTCCAGGTCGTTGTGCTTTCCGCTGACGCGCAGGCACTTCTGCGAGTCGGCCACCCGCTTCCATTTCGCCGGATGATTGCCCAGGATAATGTCCTTGAACTGGTTCATGCCCGCGTTGGTGAACATCAGCGTGGGGTCATCCTTAATCAC